>NZ_JBITWL010000024.1:0-91517 GCF_044543825.1 Gordonia sp. NPDC062954
GATCGGGATGGTGAGTCCGGTCGACTACGAGAACGCCGCACTGACCGAGCCCGAAGCCGCATAGAGGAGTCCTCCACGATTCCGGGGGAACCACATCTCGTTGATCTTCGGTAACGGTGCGGCAATCTACATGAATCTCGTTGCACTGCGGGAGGACGGCCGCAGCGCACTGGTGTGGTCGGGGCTGATGGTGCCCGCCTATTGGGTCCTGATGAGTATTGCCGCCATCAAGGGCATGTGGCAGATGCTGTTCAATCCGTCGTACTGGGAGAAGACCTTCCACGGACTGTCGGCGGGTGGCGACGACAAGAAGGCCGACGAGCCCGCCGCCCCGAGCGCCGAGCAGGCGACGTGACGGCCCGTCGGCAGGCCATCGGCCTTTTCCTGGTGATCTGGCTGCTCTACCTGGTGATCGGGGTGTGGTTGGCCGCCGATGTGCGGTGGTACTTCGGTGACTCGCTGTCCCGAGTGCAGTCGGCGCAGAGTGTGCTGTTCAGCCGCGACCCCCACCTGTCGGCGATCGGCTTCATCTTCACCCCGCTCACCGTGATCGTGCAGTTGCCGTTGACGGCGCTGACCCCGATCTTCCCGGCGATCACCACCTCGGCGCTGTCGGCGGCGGTGATGTCGTCGGTGTTCATGGCCGGCTCGGTGGTGCAGATCGCCGGTATCGCACGCGACCGCGGGGTGGCGCCGTGGATCACGATCGCGGTCACCGCGAGCTACGCACTCAACCCGATGATCGTGCTGTATGCCGCGAACGGGATGAGTGAGGCCCCGTACCTGTTCTTCCTGACGTGGTGCGGCCGACGCCTCATCCGCTGGATCGACACCGACGACGTGCACGATCTGGTCGCCGCGGGCATCGCGCTGGGGTTCGCCTACCTCACCCGCTACGACGGGGCCGCCGCTGCGTTGGGTGCCGGGATAGTGGTTGCGCTGGTGACCTTTCGGCGCAGCGACACGACAGACCGCATGATGCGGGTGATCCTCGATGTCGCGATCGTCGCGTTGCCGGCGTTCGTCGCCTTCATCGGGTGGGCGTTCACGAGTTGGTTGATCACCGGCGATCTGTTCGCGCAGTTGTCCTCGGCCTACGGCAACGCGGCGATCCTCGAACAATCCGGGGGCAGCGGGTCGTCCACCCCGTGGCAGGCGCTGCGGTTCTCGACGACCGAACTGCTGATCCTGGCACCACTGTTCCCGTTGTTGTTGGCGGTGGTCGCGATCGTGCGATATCGGCGTCAGCGGTTCTACCCGTTGCTGGTGCCGTTGGTCATCATCGGACTGGTCCTGGGTTTCCAGGTGTACAGCTACTCGCAAGGCTCGACGTTTGCGTTCCTGCGTTTCTACCTGACGGTCGTCCCGTTGGCGGCGGTGGTGGCGCTGCTCGCAGTTCCCGCCCGCCGCGCGAACCCCACCCGACGTCCGGGCGCCCACGCCAGCGCGCCACGGATCGTGGTGCGGCGCGGCGCCGGCTACCTGGCGCTGGGGATGTGCGCGGTCATCACCATGGCGATCGCGGTACCGAGCACCGCGGTGGGTATGGGATCGCCGACATATGCGCCGCAGGAGTTCGCGGTCTATTCGCTGGGCGCCCACGAGGATTCGGTGAACCAGGAAGTCCTTGACGGACAGCGGGTGATCCGGTCGTTTCAAACCGAACGGTCCATCGCGCAGTACCTCGATGACTTGGACCTGCCCGACGGCAGCGTGCTGTGCGACACCGTGTACGGCTTCGCGGTCGTCGCCCAGTCGCAGAATCCGAAGCAGTTCGTCATCCCGTCGGATCAGGATTTCACCGAGATCGTCAACGATCCGGCCGCGCACGGGGTGCGATACATGCTGTCGGTACCGCGAAGTGGACGAGGGGAATCCGACGCCCTCAACGTCCGCTTCCCGACGCTCTACGAGAACGGTGCCCAGGTGGGGGTGCTGGTCCTGGAGGCCCGCAACGTCGGCGCGGATCTGCCCGACTGGCGGATCTATCGGGTGACCGGTTCCGGCACGTTGACTAGCAACGGAGTCAGCTGACGGTGTCGGCGATGACCTGCCACGCCGGGTCGCTCGGCCCGATGTCGTAGGTGCACTCGCGCGTTCGGGGATCCGGGACGAACGCCCACAGCAACGCGCCCGCAGTGCCGGCGTCGCGCTGTTGGCCGATCTTGGTGCGCAACCCGCGTGCACGTTCGGCAGGGTCGAGGCAGGACCCGGCGTTCACGCCGATCTCGTTGACCATGATCGGTTTACCGGCCTCGCTGGCCTGTCGGATGCGGGTGGGCAGGTCACTGCCGGACGGCCCGTAGTCGGTGAGATTGCCGCCGTAGTCGTGGAAGTCGAGCACATCGAGCTGCTCGGACCCAGCCACCTGCAGATAGTCCGAGCCCTCGAGCCCGCACTGATCGCCGCCGACGAACCCGGCGAAGATCGGCCGGTTCGGATCGAGTGAGCGCAGCAGTCCGCCCGCGTCGTCGAAGAACGAGCGCAAGATCTCATCGCCGCCGGGCGGACATTCGCGGACCTGCCAGTCGCAGCCCTGCGCGCCGCACACACTTGCTTCGGGTTCGCCCACGAGTTCCCAGCCGGCGATGGTGGGCCGATCCTTCCAGCGAGTCACGGCGGCGCGAACCCAATCGGCAAAGGTCATGCCGCCCAAAGATTTCTGGGTCCGCCAGCCGGCGTCGTACCACGATCGCTGCTTGAACTGGTCGTCCTCGCACTGGCCGGTGCCGCCGGCGAGGACGGGCAACACCATCTGCCGGTGGCGGGTGGCCGCATCGAAGACGGCGTCGAGCGGACCGAAGTCGATCAGCCCACTGTGCTTGTCGACGACGAACATCGAGAACAGGTTGAACCGGGTGAGCGCGTGTGCGGGCAGCTTCGCGAAATAGGCGTCGAGATCGACCTCGGCGCCACAACCCTCGTTGACCGACCAGTCGGTGCCGAGCTGATACGCGTTGAACCCGGTCGGCCACCAGGCCTGGTTGTCCAGCCGCAGCCCGGTGTCGGTGACGGTGACCCGTGTGCTGAAGTCCTCGGTGACGGTCGGCCCCGTCAGCGGGCGACGATCACCGGTGGAGCAGGCGGTGAGGCCGAGAGTCACCACAACGAGCAGGCACATCAGTGCGGCCGATCGTGGACGTCTCACCTTCGCAGGCTACCCGTCGCCGGGCGCGACAGGTGGCTGCCAGCACCGGCTCGGCTAGCCTGCGGGGTATGCAGGCTGACAACATCGTCGGCGCGGGTGCCGCGCTCCTGGCGGCCGTACTACTCGGCGTCACGGCGAGTGGCTGCGCGGGCGCCGACGACGCCGCCCCGGCGCCGGTGACGACCACGAGCACATCGAGTGTGGCCGCAGCGAGTACACCGACGACCACCAGCACCCCAACCCTGCCGCCCCCGTACGTCGACCACGTGACGTGGGTCGAGACCGCGGTCGGCCCGAGCCTGCAGATCGTGCCGACCCCGGCCGGTCGGCGCACCGAGAACCCGACCGGCGACGATATCGCCTGGGCCGAGGTGCTGCGAATGGCGCCCGACGCCGACACCCCGGGTATGCGCGCGCAGTTCGACTGTCACTGGGATTTCGCGCGTCTCGTCGAGCCGGACAAACCGAGTTGGAACATCGAGCCGCAGCGACCGGTGGTCACCGACGACGTGATGATCCAGACTCGATGCAACCCCGGCTTCGCCGAAGAATAGCCCGCGCGTCGTGATGGTCCCGTCCCCGTTGACTGGGCGCCGTTTCCCGTTGACTGGGCAGGCGAGTGAGCTTTACCTCGTGACGAACTGCCGCCGATGGCCGGCCCAGCGGCACACCACGTAGATGACGAACGAGATCGTCGTGACGAACACCGACACCGGTAGCCCGGGAGCGAGCGACAGGATGAGCCCGCCGATCGCGGCCAGTTCGGCGAAGATCACCGACACGATCAGCACGGTCGTCGGATTGGCGGTCAAGCGTGCGGCCGCGGCTGCGGGGGTGATCATCAGCGACATCACCAGCAGCGCGCCGATGATCTGCACACCCTGCGCACATGCCAGACCCATCAACACCGCGAACACCACCGACAACGTGCGGATCGGCACGCCGGAGGCGGCCGCCAACCTCGGGTCGAGCGAGGCGAACAGCAACGGGCGGTAGATGATCGCCATCCCGACGAGCACCACGACGGTGGTGATGGCGATGGCGGTCAACCCGCCGGTGCCCACGCTGACCACCTGCCCGGTGAGCATGGCGAAACCGGTTCGTGCGCTGCCGTAGAGCGCCAGGAACAGCACGGCGAGGCCGAGACCGAACGCCATCACCACACCGATCACCGAATCCCGTTCGCGCGCCCGGTTGCCGAGGAATCCGAAGACGCCGGCGGCGATGACCGCGCCGATCACGCCACCGACGTTGACACTGATACCCAACAACAATGCGGCTGCGGCACCGGTCACCGACAGTTCGCTGACCCCGTGCACGGCAAACGACATCTGCCGGGCCACGATCAGCGGGCCGAGGATGCCGCCGAGCAGACCCAGCAGCGCGATGGCCAGCAATGACTGTTGGACGAAGTCACGACTCAGCAGGTCGGCGGTGGCGCTGAAATCCCAGAACTTGCTGAACTCGATTTCCGCGGCCGCCAACGGTTGTGCGACGGTCATGTGCGCGGGTCTCGCTCTCCGTCGACCACGGCCGACGCGTCGGCGGTTGCGGGGAAGGTGGGCGGGTCGGCGGACTCCTCGCAGTGATGGCCGTCCTCGCCACCGATCACCACCAACCGGCCGTTGACCCGCAACACCTCGACGTCGCTGCCGTACAGGTTCGACAGTGTCGCGGTGGTCATCACCTCGTCGGGTGTACCGATGCGGAACCGGCCGCCCACCAGGTACAGGACCCGGTCGACGTAGGGCAGGATCGGGTTGATCTCGTGCGTGACGAACACGATCGCGGTGTTCGCCGAGCGCCGCCGTTCGTCGATGAGTTCCACCACCCGCTGTTGATTGGTGGGGTCCAGGCTCGACAACGGCTCGTCGCACAACAGCAGCGTCGGGTTCGACGTCAGGCTCTGGGCGACCCGCAGGCGTTGCTGTTCGCCGCCGGAGAGCAGGCCCATCGGGGCGTCGGCGTACGCGGTGGCGCCGACCTCGGCCAGTGCGGCGTCGACGAGTCGACGTCGCCGCGCCCGCCCACGCAGCCCGACACCCCAGCGCGCGCCGTCGACCCCGAATCCCACCAGGTCGCGGCCACGCATCGCCATCGGGTCCGAGTCGTCGGCGTGCTGCTGCGGGATGTAGCCGATCGCGTCGGTCACCTCGAGTCGCCCGGCGTCGAGTTGGTACTGCCCCAGCAGACACCGCAGGAACGACGTCTTGCCCGATCCGTTCGGGCCCAGCACTGCGACGAACTCGCCGGGCGAGATCGTCAGGTCCAGGTCGTCCCACAGCACCCGGGAACCGAACGCCAGCCGCGCCGCGTCAAAGGTGGCGACCGGCGCGTGCGGGTCCGATTCCGCGTTCTGCGCTTGCCGATGATGCGGTGGGGCCATGCGGTCAGTGTGCGGCATGCGATCCGAGCGCGTTGTTCAAGTCCTCGATCTGCGCGGACTGCCACGCGATGTAGTCGGTGGTGCCGTCGGGCAGCGTCTCGGTGAACTCCACCACGGGGACGTCGGACCGTTGTGCGACCGCCAGCACGGCCTCGGTCACCGAGTCCACCGCCTGGGTGTTGTAGATCAGCGCATGCACGGTGCCCGAGGTCAGCAGGTCCTCCATCGCGGCGCGGTCGGCGGCCGACGGGGATTGACCCTCCTCGACGGCCTGGGTGAAACCTGCGGGTGCGGAGTCGGTGAGTCCGGCCTCGGCGAGGAGGTAGCCGGCCAACGGTTCGGTCTGGGCGACCTCGGTGCCGTCGTGATCTGCCTTGATGGTCGCGAGTTGTTCGCGCAGGCCGTCGATCTCGGTGGTGAACTGCTCGGCGTTCGAGCGGAACTCGTCGGCGTTGGCCGGGTCGAGGTCGGCGAGCTGATCGCCCACCTGAGTCGCCACCTCACCGACGACGGCCAGGTCGTAGAAGACGTGTTCGTTGAGCGACGACTCGTCGTGCGCATGGTCGTCGTGGGCGTGGTCCTCGTGGGACTCACCGGATTCTTCGGCCGCGTGTTCCTCGCCGGTGAGCAGTTCGAAGGCGTTCACGGTGGGCACGTCGCCACCGGCGACGGCATCTTCCATGTACTGGTCGTAGTGTCCGCCGTTGATCACCACGAGGTCGGCGTCGGCGACGGTCGCGGTGTCCGCGGCCGACGGTTCGAACTCGTGCGGGTCCCCCTCGTTGTTGGTGTAGAGGGTCGTCACCGTCGCCTTGTCGCCGGCGACCGCCGAGGCGACCGATCCCCAGACATTCGTCGAGGTGACCACGGTCGGCATGCCGTCCGACGACGCGTCGTCGCCGCTCGAACATCCGGCCAGCACCAGGGTGCCGGCGCCGAGCAGTGCGGCCGCAGTGGCCAGGGTTCGCCTCATCGTTCTCCGCCTCACGCAAATGACAATCGTTACCGAAAGAAGTGTAGGCGACGTTGCTGCACCGCTGAAATCGGGTGGGGGCGCGCTCGCCGGGGAGTGGTCACCCGGGCGTCAACACCACCGGCACCACGAACCTGCGTAGCAGCGCCGCTTCCGCGGCCGATTCGGCGGGACTGGTCAACAACGAGACGATCACCCGAACCAGCCAGCGGGCACGCTCGTGCAGGTCGCGCTCATCGGTGTGCGGCGCGACCTCGGCGAGGAATTCGGTGGTGATGCGTTCGATCGCGGGGGAGACCAGCGCCAGCGACGTCGATCGGCCCGCGCTGTCGGGGACGAACCACGCCGACAGCGCCGGGTTGTCCCGCACCCCGCGCACCGCCGTCAGCACGGCGTTCACCAGTCGCGTCGCCGGGTCCGGGGCATCGTGGACGGCCTCGGCGACGGCGGCGCCGAGTTCGGTGGCCGCGCGGTCGACGTAGGCGGCGAGCACCTCGGATTTACCCGGGTAGTAGCGGTACAGGGTCGCCCGCGAGCAGCCGACCGCGGCGGCCAGCCCGCGCATCGTCACCGCCGTCACGCCCTGCTCGACGAACAGTTGCTCGGCGACATCGAGAATTCGACCAGCCGCCAGCTCGGCGCGTTCGGGCGCCAGCCAGTCCGAACGCGCAGCCGTGTGGTCGCTCATCCGGCGATCCCACAGGTGAACGGCACGTAGGTGGGTCGGCGCACGTAGTTGCCCTCGGCCCATTCGATGCCGGCGAGGTCGACGGTGAAGTCCGGGAACCGGGCCAGCAGTTCGGCCAGTGCCACCCGGGCCTGCATGCGGGCGGCGGCCGCGCCGAGGCAGTGATGATTGCCGTGGCTGAACGTCAGGATCCGCCGCGGTCCACGCGTGACATCCAGCATGTCGGCGTCGGCGCCAAAGGCCAGCCGATCGCGGTTGGCCGACCCGTAACAGAGCAACACCTTGCGGCCCGCCGGAATGGTGACCGGGCCGTCCGGGGTGTCGGGATAGGTGACCGCGCGTGTCGTGGTGCGGGCCAGCCCCTGCACCGGCGAGGTGAGGCGCAGCAGTTCGTCGACGGCGCCGCCGATCAGGTCCGGGTCGTCGACGAGACGTCGGCGCTCGTCGCGATGGCGTTCGAGCAGGGCAACGCTGCCGCCGAGCATGCCGGTTGTGGTGTCGTTGCCGCCGGCGACCATGGTGAAGGTGAACGCCAGGATCGACAGCAGGCCGTGTGCGGCATCGTCGGCGAGACCGGCACGCACCAGCTGCGACACCGTGTCGTCGGCCGGGTGCTGCTTGCGGAACTCCACGAGCTCGGTGAAATACGCCGCCATCTCCATCGTCGCCGCCCCGGCGGACTCTGCCGCCGCGGCCATCCCGCCGACCCCCGAGGTCGCGCCGACGATGGCCTGCGTCCAGCCGTCGAAACGGTCCCGGTCCCCTTCGGGCACCCCGAGATAGTGTGCGACGACCATGCTCGGCAGCGGTTTGAACAGCTCGCCGACGATGTCGGCGGGGCCGTCGGTGCGCAGCGTCTCGAGTCGTTCGACGACGAACTCGCGCACCGCCGGTTCCACCTCGATCACCTGCCGCGGGGTGAACCCGCGCGCCACGAGTTTGCGGAATGCGGTGTGCGTCGGCGGGTCCTGCATCACCATCGGCGGATGGTCGGCCATCGCGATGGCATCGAGTTCGCCGTAGGTGACCGTCAGTCCCTGCGCCGACGAGAAAGTGGTGGTGTCGTCGGCGGCGGCCAGGACGTCGGCGTGGCGGGTGAGCACCCAGTAGTCGGCGGCCGGGTCGTCGGGGTGGGCGACGCGATGGACGGGCGAGTGCTCGCGCAGCGCCGCGTACATCGGGAACGGGTCGGCCCACGACTGACCAGAACGCAGGGTGAACCAGGGACCGCCGCCCACCGGCGCCGGTCGCGACACTTCAGTCCTCATGTCGTGATGGTGAGACACAATTGCGTATGTGTCAACCGTCGTCGGTGGTCGGGAAGCTGCGACGGTCGCAGCAGGTGGGATGGGGCGCGGCGTGCACATCCGGCTGTCTTCTCTAGGCTGGAGGGATGAGTAGCCCCTCGATGCCGCGGCGCGTCGCACTCATCTCCGTGCACACCTCCCCGCTGGCGCAGCCGGGAACCGGTGACGCGGGGGGAATGAACGTCTACGTCTGGCAGACAGCCACGCGGATGGCGCAGCGGGGAATCGAGGTGGAGATCTTCACGCGGGCCACCTCGTCGTCGGATGCGCCGCTGGTGACCGCGGCGCCGGGGATCACCGTGCGCAACGTGGTCGCCGGCCCGTTCGAGGGTCTGGACAAACGCGATCTACCGGCGCAGTTGTGTGCGTTCACCGCCGGTGTGCTGCGCGCCGAGGCTATGCACAAACCTGGCTACTACGACCTGATCCACTCCCACTATTGGCTGTCCGGACAGGTCGGGTGGCTGGCGCGCGACCGATGGGGGGTCCCGCTGGTCCACACCGCGCACACCCTCGCGGCGGTGAAGAACGCGTCGTTGGCCAAGGGGGACACCGCCGAACCGATGCTGCGGGTCATCGGCGAGCAGCAGGTCGTCGACGAGGCCGACCGCATGGTGGTCAACACCGATACCGAAGCCGCCGAACTGGTCTCGATGTACAACGCCGACCGCGACCGCATCGACGTGGTCCATCCCGGCGCCGATCTCGGCGTCTACGCGCCGGGGTCACGCGAGCGGGCCCGCGCCGAACTGGGCCTGCGCGACGATGAGACCATCCTGACCTTCGTCGGCCGGATCCAGCCGCTCAAGGCGCCGGATGTGCTGCTCGCGGCCGCTGCGCCGATCATCGAGCGCGCCCGCCGATCGGGCCGTCGGGTGCGGGTACTGATCGTCGGCGGGCCGTCGGGGAGCGGGCTGGATCGTCCGACGGCGCTGATGGATCTGGCCGGCGACCTCGGCATCGGGTCCGAAGTGAGTTTCCTTCCGCCGCAGCCGTCGCCGCAGCTGGCCCAGATCTATCGGGCGTCGGACCTGGTTGCGGTGCCGAGTTACTCGGAGAGCTTCGGTCTGGTCGCCGTGGAGGCGCAGGCCTGTGGGACGCCGGTGGTGGCCGCCGACGTGGGCGGTCTGAACGTGGCCGTGGCCGACGGGCATTCGGGCCTGCTCGTCGACGGCCACGATGTCGAGGAATGGACCGCGGCCATCGAGGGACTGTTGGCCACCCCCGATCGGCTCGCCGCGATGCGTCGCAACGCCCGACCACACGCCGAACAGTTTTCCTGGGAGCACACCGCCGACGACCTGCTGGCGTCCTACTCGGCCGCGATGGCATCGTTCGCCGCGCGCAATCCCGGGTCCATCGGGGCGGCGTCGGCACGCCGCGCGGCCCGTCGGTGGCGTCGTGTTCGGCCGAAAGTTTCCGTGGGGCAGTGAGTCTCGCGAGCGGTTGAGTCGTCGGATGAGTGCAGGGAAGTGATCGTGTGAACCAGGCCGAAATCGTCGACCTACTCGGATCGACGTTGACCGAACGGGACATCGAGTTCAGCCGCCGGGATGCCGGTGGCGCCCAGGCCGAGCATTTCGTCATCGAACTGCCCGGCGAACGCAAGCTGACCACGACGGTGCTGCTCACCGCGGGGCCGCACGGGGTGCGCGTGGAGGCCTTCGTCTGCCGGCGGCCGGATGAGAATCATGAGCAGGTGTATCGCTATCTGCTGCGACGCAACCGCCGGCTCTACGGCGTCGCGTACACCATCGACAACACCGGCGACATCTATCTGGTCGGTCGGATCTCCGGCGATGCGTTGGGCGCCGACGAGATCGACCGCGTGCTGGGCCAGGTCCTCGAGGCCGCCGACGGTGACTTCAACACGTTGCTCGAGATCGGCTTCCTGACCTCCATTCAGCGGGAATGGGCGTGGCGGGTGTCGCGCGGGGAGTCGCTGCGCAACCTGCTCGCCTTCGAGCACCTCATCGACAAGGATGCGTTGCCCGAACCGGGAGAGCCGCTGGCCGGCCGCTATGTGCCCGGCGAGACCACCGCGGCCGACGCGGCGGCGCAACGCTCCGGTGACCAGTTCGCCGACGACGCGGACTGACCCGCCGGGGGCGTGATGGTGGTCCGCATCACACCCGCCGACTCGCTCGTCGTAGAGTTGTGCCGTGCTGATCGCCCGACTGTGCCATATCGGGCGAATCGGGCACGCATCTCACTGATGTGACAATGAATGTTGTTACGATTGCGGTCCGGTGTTCCCCAACGGAGGTGTTATGAGCTTCACGAGTCCTTTCCCCGATGTCGAGATCCCGAACCAGACGGTCTACGACTTCCTGTTCGGATCGATCAGCGACGACGACATGAATCGGGTTGCGCTGGTGGATCCGAAATCGGGGGACGAGACGACGTATGCCCGGCTGATCGGCCAGATCCATGCCGCAGCCGGTGCGTTGTGGGCGAAGGGCATCGGCGTCGGCGACGTGGTGGGCATCCTGTCGCCCAACATTCCGGCGTTCGCGACGGTCTTCCACGGCATCCTGCGTGCGGGCGGCACGGCGACGACGATCAACGCGTTGTTCACCGCGCCGGAGATCGCCAAGCAGCTCACCGATTCGAAGGCGAAGATGCTCGTCACCGTGTCGCCGCTGGCCGACCAGGCCAAGGCCGCGGCCAAGGAGGTGGGGATCTCCGACGAGAACCTGATCATCCTGGACGGTGCGGGGCTCAAGGAGACCGGGCACCCCAACGCCGTCGACCTGCTCGCGCCCAATCTTCCGGCCCCCGAGGTCGCCATCGACCCGGCCACCCACGTGGCGGCGCTGCCGTACAGCTCCGGCACCACCGGCAACCCCAAGGGGGTGGCGCTGACGCACCGCAACTTGGTCGCCAACGTCGCGCAGATCAAACCGCTGCAGGGGATGACCGCCGACGACGTGGTGATCGCGGTGCTGCCGTTCTTCCACATCTACGGCATGACAGTGCTGCTCAACGCCGCGCTCTACAACCGTGGTCGGCTGGTCATCATGCCGAGGTTCGACCTCGTGGAGTTCCTGGAGAACATCCAGAACTTCAAGGTCACCACCGCCTACATCGCGCCTCCGGTGGCCGTCGCGTTGGCCAAACACCCGATCGTCGACAGTTACGATCTGTCGTCGCTGACGGTGATGATGTCGGGGGCCGCGCCGCTCGACGACGAACTCGGCAAGGCCGTCGCCAAGCGGCTCGACCTGCACATGCTGCAGGGCTACGGCATGAGCGAGCTCTCCCCGGTGAGTCACCTGATCCCCATCGACACGAAGGCGGCACTCGGCTACGACGAGCCGCCGCTCTCGTCGACCGGATGGGCCATCCCCAACACCGAGAACAAGATCGTCGACCCGGCCACCGGTGACGAGATCGGCCTGCCGACCGAGGGACTCTCGGAGCCAGGCGAGCTGTGGGTCAAGGGGCCCAACGTGATGCTCGGCTACCTGGGCAACGAGCAGGCCACCGCCGACACCATCGACGCCGACGGGTACCTGCACACCGGCGACCTCGCGCAGGTAGACCCGACCGGTTGTGTCTACATCGTCGACCGGCTCAAGGAGCTCATCAAGTACAAGGGCTACCAGGTGCCGCCCGCCGAGCTCGAGGCGCTGCTGCTGACCCATCCCCAGATCGCCGATACCGCGGTCATCGGCGTGGTCGACGACGAGGGCGAGGAGATCCCGAAGGCCTTCGTGGTCGCCCAGGCCGGTGCGGAGCTGAGTGCCGACGACGTGATCGAGTTCGTCGCAGCAAAGGTGGCCCCGCACAAGAAGGTTCGCGCCGTCGAGTTCATCGAGGCGATCCCGAAGTCGGCCTCGGGCAAGATCCTGCGGAAGGACCTACGCAAGTAGGCTTGCGCACCCAGCGTGCCCAGCACGGAGGTTGAGTGGGCGCTGTTTTTCGTTGAGTGGGCGCGGCGATCTGCCTAACGCGCGGTTCGACCCCAACTTCCGCGCCCACTCAACGAAAAACAGCGCCCACTCAACGCGAAAGGCTGTCAAACGCGACCCACTCGTAACTGTCAGCCCACATCCTCCAGGTGCGCCTCACCGACCGGGTGGCGGCGATGCCACCAGTAGGTCAGCGCCCACAGGATCACGCCGAGCAGCAGTAGCCAGCCGGCGATCACGTATTGCTCGTTGTCGGCGCGCGCGAACGGCAGGGTCAGTGCCCCCGACGTCACGGCGCCGAGGACGGCGAACACGACGTTGGTCTGGAAGTGTTTGTGTTCCACCTTGTCTCGCCGCAAGACCAGGACCGCGATGTTGACGACGGTGAACACGGCGAGCAGCAGCAGCGCGGTGGTGCCGCCGAGGAGGCCGACGACGTTGCTGTCGGGGTCGGCGCTGACGTAGACCAGCAGGCACAGCGCGATGACGGTGGTGAAGATGATGGCGGCGAACGGGGTGCGGCGGCCGGGGTGCACGTAGGACAGGAACCGGGGCAGCACGCCCTGTTTGGCCATGCCGTAGAGCAGCCGGCTGGCCATCATCATGTTGATCAGGGCCGTGTTGGCGACGGCGAACATCGAGATCCAGGGCAGCAGCTCGGTCATCGGGAAGTCGGGCGCCGCCGCCTCCACCACCTGAACGAGCGGGGTGTCGCTCTCGGCGAGGTCGCCGACCGGAACGATGGCGACCGCCGCGATCGCGATGAGCACGTAGACCACCGCGGTGATCCCCAACCCGGTCAGCATCACCTTGGGGAAGATGCGGGTCGGTTCCTTGCATTCCTCGGCCATGTTCACCGAGTCCTCGAAACCCACCAGGGCGAAGAACGCCAACGCGGTCGCCGCGGACACGGCGATGAAGGCATTCTTGTCGGCTGCGGTTTCGAACGCGATCACCGCATCCCAGTGTTCGGCATTGCCGCCGATGATGAACCAGTAGCCGATGAAGATCACCAACAGCAGGCCGGACAGTTCCACCAGGGTCAGGACGACATTGGTGCCGACGCCCTCCGCGACACCGCGGAAGTTGATGAACATCACCAGCAGTAGGAAGCCGATCGCGAAGAACAGCAGGGCGGGGTTGGTCGAGTCGGGTTCGTCACCTCCGCTGAATGCGGTCAACATGTTGGCGGCGAAGGCGCGCGAGGCCGTCGTCGCCGAGGTGATTCCTGAACACATCACCGTGAACAGCACGATGAAGGTCAGGAAGTGCACGCCAAAGGCCTTGTGCACATACAGTGCGGCACCGGCCGCCTGCGGATACTTGGTGACCAGCTCGAGATAGGAAAATGCGGTCAGCGTGGCCACGGCGAAGGCGATCAGGAACGGCAGCCACGCGGCGCCACCGACCTCGCCGGCCACCTGCCCGGTGAGGGCATACACACCGGTTCCGAGAATGTCGCCGATGATGAAGAGCAGCAGGAGCTTCCAGCCGAGGACGCGTTTGAGTTGGGGTTCTTGGGGTGTGGCGGCGCCGGTCGCGCCGGAATCCGCGCTGACGGTCATGAGTGTGAAGCTAGACCCGTTTGGTCGGGTTCGCGCGTTTTCGCCCTGTCGGTGACCGGATCGATGCCGGGGCGTGCTCGGGCACACTGGTCCGATGAGAGACGTGCGGACGATGATTCTGCTCGGTGCCCTGTTGGCCACCACCGGACTCACTGTGGTGCTCGGCGTCACCGATCCGGCCGAGCCGCAGTTTTACCCGACGCGATTCCTCGTCTGGAACCTCTTCTTGGCGTGGATTCCGATGGTTTTCGCCGTCGGGTTCGTCACGGTTCGTCGTCGCGGGTGGCTGATCCTCCTCGGTGTCGGCTGGCTGGCGTTCCTGCCGAACGCGCCCTACCTGGTCACCGACCTGGTTCACCTCGGTGATGGCGTCGACTTGTGGCGCCACGTGCTGCAATACGGGTTCGCCGCCTGGACCGGGATCATGCTCGGTGTGGTGTCGATGCTGCTTGTGCATCGGCGCGTGGAGCACGACCACGGCCGGCTCGCGGGTTGGGCGGTTGTCACGGTCTCGGTGGCGTTGTGCGCCGTGGGAATCGTCATCGGCCGCTTTCAGCGATGGAACTCGTGGGATTTGGTGACCAGGCCTGATGCGGTGGTCGCGTCGACCCTGGAGTGGGTGCGGTCGCCCTTCGCGGAGGTGGCGTCTACTGGTGTGGCGGCGGCCGTGGCGGCCTTCTTCGGGCTCGCGTACGCGACCGTCTGGTCGATGGGCTCGGCCGGGGATTTCGCGCGCCGGCCGAGCAGGTGACCAACGGGCGATTGTGCGAAACTCTTTCCCATGACCAACGGCACCTTGATCCTGATGCGGCACGGCGAGAGCGAATGGAACGCCTCCAACCAGTTCACCGGGTGGGTCGATGTGGCGCTCACCGAGAAGGGTGAGGCCGAAGCCGTTCGTGCCGGGGAGCTCCTCGTCGAGCACGACGTGCTGCCCGACATCCTCTACACCTCGCTGCTGCGTCGTGCGATCCAGACCGCGCAGATCGCTCTCGACAAGGCCGACCGGCACTGGATTCCGGTCACCCGCGACTGGCGGCTCAACGAGCGCCACTACGGCAAGCTACAGGGGCTCAACAAGGCCGAGATCAAGGAGGAGTTCGGCGACGAGCAGTTCATGCTGTGGCGCCGCAGCTACGACACCCCGCCGCCGCCGATCGACCCGGCCGCCGAATACAGCCAGACCGGCGATGCCCGCTACGCCGACCTTGCCGAAGTTCCGCTCACCGAATGCCTCAAGGACGTCGTGGAGCGAATGGTCCCGTACTTCACCGAGACCATCGCCGCCGACATCAAGGCCGGCAAGACGGTGCTGATCGCCGCCCACGGCAACTCGCTGCGCGCTCTGGTCAAATACCTCGACGACATCTCCGACGCCGATATCGCCGGGCTCAACATCCCCACCGGCAACCCGCTGCGCTACGACCTCGACGAGAATCTGAAGCCGCTGAACCCGGGTGGCACCTACCTCGACCCGGAGGCCGCGGCCGCCGGTGCCGCGGCGGTCGCCGCGCAAGGCCAGAAGTAGCGACGTCCGCGCTCGGCACCGCGGCCGCGGGCGGCCGCCCACCTGGTTCACCGGCGATGTGATCGTCTGCGCGGTCCGGACCGTCCCGGCGGGGCGGCCAAATCGTCGCTGTAGTCAAATCGTCATGGTGGGAATCGTGTGACTCGCGCTACATTGGATGCCATGGCGAATGTCGGGAGTCTGACGATCAATCATTCCCCTGCTCAGGAGCGTTACGAGGCTGTCTTGAGTGCGGATACCAACACAGCTGCGGCGGAATCCGGGGATTACGCCTCCGATGTGGACCAGGTGGTCGGCTATCTCGACTACGTCTCAGAGCCCTATCAGGTCGTGTTGACCCACACCGTGATCCACGAGCAGTACAGCGGACACGGCTACGCGGGCGAACTGGTCCGGGTGGTGCTCGACGACATCCGGGACGCGGGTAAGCAGGTGGTCCCCGTCTGTTCCTACGTCCAGCGATTCATCAGTCAACACCCGGAGTACGCCGATATGGCGGTGCCGGTACCGCAGTGACCTGCGGCCCGACGCGAGGTTAGCCATGTCACCGCGACGGCGGGGTAGATAGTTCGAACGCCATATGAACAGCGTCGGAACAATCGCGATGGATGTGCAGTGTGCGTTCGCTGCGCCGTAAGCTGCCATTGTGACCGTTGCATTGCTCGTCGCGGCGATCGCCATCGCGCTTGTCTGTTTTGCCGGCGGAGCTCTTGTCGGACTCCGCACGCCTCGTCATGGTCGGGGGACCGGACCGCTTGCCAGGTGGAGGAAGTTCTCGACCGACGGTGAGCCGTCCGAAGAAACCGCGTCCACGACGACCGGACTCGTGTCGCGTCGGGTGATCACCGCAAACGCCCCACGCGAGGTTTCCGAAACCGCGGAACTGCGCGACTCCGATGTCAGCCTGACCACCGACGACGGGCGGATGACCAAAGCCGGTCTGCTCAGTCTGATCGTGCGGAACAGCGAACACGCGGTCGCCGTGGTGGACCGCTTCCGCGATGTCGTCCTGTTCAACCAGCAGGCCGTCGAACTCGGCGTCGTCCACGACCGTCTGCTCGCCGACGCGGTCTGGGATGCGGCCAAGGAGGTCCTGGACACCGCCGTCGAGGCCCGCTTCGAATTCGCGCCCGTGCAGTCCTCGTACGGATTCGTCTCCACCGGCCGCGCGACGGCCCGCCAGGTCGAATCGGTTCGCTGCCTGGTTCGACTGGTCGCCCACGACGACGAGAAGTACGCCGTGGTCTACGGCACCGACGACACCGAGCATCGTCGGGTGGAGGCGACGCGGCGCGACTTCGTCGCCAACGTGTCGCATGAGCTCAAGACTCCCGTCGGCGCCGTCGGCCTGCTCGCCGAGGCGTTGCTGGAATCCGCCGACGACCCGGAGTCGGTGCAACATTTCGGTCGTCGTGTGCTTACCGAGTCCGACCGGCTCGGCAACATGGTCAGCGAACTGATTGCGCTGTCCCGACTGCAGGGTGGCGAGACCCCGGAATTCACCACCGTCGACGTGGACGAGCTGGTGCGCGAGGCGGTGGACACTGCTGCCACCACCGCGGAGGCGGCCGGTATCACGCTGCGCGCCGACGACGAGACCGGCCTGTGCGTGCGCGGCGATCGGGTGCTGCTGCTGACCGCGATCAGCAATCTGGTGGTCAACGCGATCGCCTACTCACCGGCGAACACCACGGTGTCCATCAGTCGGCGACTCACCCCCATCGACGGCCGCCCGATGGTCGCGATCGCGGTCACCGACCGCGGCATCGGTATCGCCCCCGACGATCAGGAACGGGTCTTCGAACGGTTCTTCCGAGTGGACAAGGCCCGGTCACGACGGACCGGTGGCACCGGACTCGGGTTGGCCATCGTGAAGCATGTCGCCGCCAATCACGACGGTTCCATCGGGCTGTGGAGCAAGCCGGGTACCGGCTCCACGTTCACCTTGTGTATCCCGGAGGACCTGACCGCCAGCATCATCGACGCAGACCAACCGGATATTCAGAGCAACCAACGACAAGAGGACTTACATCGGTGACGCACGTAATGATCGTCGAGGACGAGGAATCGCTGGCTGATCCACTGGCCTTCCTCCTTCGTAAAGAGGGTTTCGAGGCGAGTGTCATCAACGATGGGGCACAAGCGCTCTCGGCGTTTGACCGGGTGAGCCCCGACATCGTCCTGCTGGACCTGATGCTGCCGGGGATGAGTGGCACCGAGATCTGCAAGACGTTGCGGGCGCGGTCGAGCGTCCCGGTGATCATGGTGACCGCCCGCGACAGTGAGATCGACAAGGTCGTCGGACTCGAACTGGGCGCCGACGACTACGTGACCAAGCCGTATTCGGCGCGCGAACTCATCGCCCGTATCCGCGCGGTGTTGCGCCGTGGCGGCGATGCCGGTGAAGAGGAACTCACCATCGGCGTCATCGAAGAGGGGCCGGTACGGATGGATGTGGAACGGCACACCGTCGCGGTCAACGGTGAGGCCGTGACGCTGCCGCTCAAGGAGTTCGATCTGCTCGAATACCTGCTGCGCAACGCCGGGCGCGTGCTGACCCGCGGGCAGCTGATCGATCGCGTCTGGGGTGCCGACTACGTGGGCGACACCAAGACCCTCGACGTGCACGTCAAACGCCTACGATCCAAGATCGAACCAGACCCCAGCAACCCCAAACACCTCGTCACCGTGCGCGGTCTGGGGTACAAGTACGAGCCGTAAAGCAGCTGTACCTCGCGCTGGCAACGCCACCAGCTCGACGCGAAAGGCACAAAAGCCGCCACCGGCCCAGAAACTACTCCTCGATGAGGTTGTACTTCTGATCGCTGTCGCGCCGGCTGGTAGCGGCGGCGGTCGCCGGGTGGACGGCGATGAGGCCCAGACCGTTTCGGCGGCGGCAGGCGGCGGCGAGGGCCTCGTACGCGGGCTCTCCGATGAGTTCGGTCAACTCCGGGGCGTAGGACTGCCACACCTGGGTGGCGCCGACATGGGCGTCGGGGGAGCCCGAGCAGTACCACTTGAGATCGTGGCCACCCTCACCCCAGCCGCGGCGGTCGTATTCGGTGATGGTGGTGCGCAGCACCTCGGTGCCGTCGGGACGTTCCACCCAGTCTTGTTCGCGGCGGATCGGCAGCTGCCAGCAGACGTCGGGTTTCACCGTCAACGGCTCCAGGCCCCGCTTCAGTGCCATCGAGTGCAGTGCGCATCCCTCGCCGCCGGCAAACCCGGGTCGGTTGAGAAAGATGCAGGCGCCCTTGTGCTTTCGGGTCTTGAGGGCCGGTTCGTCGTCGAGGTCGCTTTCCTCGAGGTAGCCGCGCGGACCGAGCGGATCCTTGCCGCTGCCCTTCTTGTAGAACTGCCAGTCGTCCTCGGTCAGCATCGCCATCGCCTTGGCCAGCTTCTTGCGGTCGTCCTTGTCGGAGAGATACGCGCCGTGACTGCAGCACCCGTCGGTCTCGCGGCCCTCGATGATCCCCTGGCAGGCCGGTGTGCCGAACACGCATGTCCAGTACGACAACAGCCACGTCAGGTCGGCCTTGATGACGTGTTCGGGATTGTCGGGATCGGCGAATTCGTACCATTCGCGGGGGAAGTCGAGATCGACCTCGGGCGCGGGGGTGATGCGTGCGGGGGCCGCGGGACGCGAGGCTTCGGTGCGTGTCACAACTCAACGGTAACCGTCCCCGGCCGTCGCGGCCGGAATGGACGCAGCACGCGATTTCGACCCGCGGGTCCCGCGCGCAACCGTCGAGGCAGTAGTCTTGAGGGCCGTGCGTCTAGGAGTGCTCGACGTGGGCAGCAACACCGTTCATCTGCTGGTGGTGGATGCCCATCGCGGTGGCCATCCCACCCCCATGAGTTCGACGAAGTCAGTCCTTCGGCTCGCCGAGCAGATCGACGACCGCGGGCGTCTCACCGACCGTGCGGCCACCAAACTCATCGAGTCGGTCGACGAGTTCACCCACATCGCATCGACGTCGGGCTGCGAGCAGATCATGGCGTTTGCGACGTCGGCGGTGCGCGACGCGAGCAACAGCGACGAGGTGCTGGCGGCGGTCGCCGACAAGACCGGCGTCGAGGTGACCGTGCTGTCGGGCCGCGACGAGGCGCGTCTGACCTCGTTGGCGGTGCGCCGCTGGTACGGCTGGAGCGCCGGCCGCATCCTGGCCCTCGACATCGGCGGCGGGTCGCTGGAGATGTCCAATGGGGTGGACGAGGAGCCCGAATCGGCGTTGTCGCTGCCACTCGGTGCCGGCCGCCTGACCCGGGAATGGCTGCCCGGTGATCCACCCGACCGACGCCGCGTCTCGGTGCTGCGCGACTGGCTCGACGCCGAGCTGCGTCCGGTGGCCAAGGAGCTGACCGGACCCGGTCGCCCCGACTTGGCCGTTGGTACGTCGAAGACTTTCCGCAGCCTGGCCCGGCTGACTGGCGCGGCGCCGTCGAGTGCGGGTCCGCGGGTCCAGCGCCAGCTCACCGCGAACGGGCTGCGCCAGCTGATCTCCTTCATCTCGCGGATGACCCGCGACGACCGCGCCGAACTCGAAGGTGTCAGCGCCGACCGGGCCGGACAGTTGGTGGCCGGAGCGCTCGTCGCGGAGGCGGCCATGCGGGCGATGTCAGTCGATACACTTGAGATCTGTCCGTGGGCTCTGCGTGAGGGGGTCATCCTGCGTCGGCTCGACTCCGAGCCGACTCAGGCGGCGGAGACCGTCGGCGCCGAGGTCGTGGGCGCCGCGAATGGCGGTCGCGGTCTCGGTTGATCGGCGTGCCGAACCACTGCCGGGACGAGCCGACCACATACTCACATGACGTCCCGCGGGCGCGGGCGAGGAACATCTCGAGGACGGAGAGCGCACTGTATGGCTAGCGAATCGGGTTCCGGGGGCAGCACGAGCGGGCCCGATGACACCGACTCCCGGCCGATCTCGGTCTCGGAGTTGTTGGCCCGCAGCCGCGCGGAGGGCGCGCCGTCCGCCGCCCCGAACCGCGAGACCCGCAATCGACGTCGGGTCGGTCGCGAAGGTGCGGTCTCGGTGTCGGAGCTGACCGGCGAGATCCCGCGGGTGGCCTCCGCCGACGGCGAGACGCCCGCCCAGCCCGACCGGCCGGCGAGCCGTGCGGGCGCGTCCACCTCCAACCCGGGAGCCGCTCAGGCGCCTCGGGATCGCACCACACCGGTGGAGCAACCCTCCGAGCCGCCACCCGCCCGACCGGCCGCGCCGTTCCCGCGGTCCACCACACCGGTCGCTCGACGTCACGCCGACGATCGTGCATTCCCCGAACGCTCGCAGGCCCCGCAGACGCGCGCTCGCCCCCCGATCGCGGGCCCCCCGGCCGGCCGGTCGCCCGGACTGTCCTCGAGCGGGATGCCTGACTACGCCCAGCCGTCCACGCGCGACTTCAGCGCCGCCGATGTCGCCGACCGCAGCGCGCGGCCCACGGCTCCGACCGGGTCCGAGTCGCCGGACAAGGCGACCCGAGACAGCGAGAACGCGAACGCCGTCACCGGCATCATTCCGGTGGTCGACGACACCCCGGACGGGCTGGTGGTGATCGACTCCGACGACGTCGACGTGGTCGATCTCGCCGCACCCGGGGACACCGAGAACGCCACCGCCGGCCCGAACACCGCGAACAGCGCCGCCCCCGTCGACACACCGCCTGCCGACGACTTCGAGGCCTACCGCGCGTTCGCCGACATCGAGGAGGACGAGCCGGCGCCGCGTAAGGGGCTGTTCGGGCTGTCGAAGGGTCTGCGGAAGAAAAAGGACCGGTCGGCTCGCCCGGCTGCCGCCCGGGAACGGGAACGCCGCGCAGCCGAGGTCGTCGACGCAACCGGCGTCGACCACGCACCGACCGTCGACGAACAGTCGGGCCCGGCACAGGCCACCGCGCAGATCGCTTCCGCTGACCACGTGGCCGCCGACGATGCGCCTACCGACGCCGGTTCCGACGACACCCAGAGCACGTCGGTGCTCGGCATGATGGCAGCCCCGGTGGTGGCGGACAGCGTTCGCGACGTCGCCGGCCCCACCGCAGTGTCGGACGCCGCAGAGTCCGAGACCGCAGAGTCCGAGGCCGCAGAGTCCGAGGCCGCAGAGTCCGAGACCGCAGAGTCTGACACCCCAGCGTCGGACACGTCTACCCCCGACGACGATGGACCCGCCACTGAGCCGACCGCCGCCGCGTTGTCGGCGCCGACCGGGCCGCTGATCGATCAGCCGGCCGCCGAGCAGTCCGCGGACGCCGCGGCCACCACGGCCGACGACGATGCCGGCGAGCAATCACCGGTGCTCGCCTGGCTGTCGATCATCGGCCAGTCGCTGGCCGGCTTGGCCATCGGTGTGGGTCTCTTCTGGGGATTCACCGAGCTGTGGAAGTGGAATGTGTACTTCGCGCTGGTCCTGGCGGTGCTGGTGATCTTCGGCATCGTCACCTTCGCTCACCTGGTTCGCCGAACCAAGGACCTGACCACCACATTGCTCGCGTTGGGGGTGGCGCTGATCGTGACGATCGGTCCACTCGTGCTGCTGGCCACCTGACCGAATGACCCCACCACTCGTTCGCGACGAGATCCCCGTCGGTCTGTCCACGGCCTCGGTGTACCCGCAGAACACCGAGGCGGCATTCGTCTACGCTGCCGAACTCGGCTTCGACGGCGTCGAACTGATGGTGTGGGGTGAACCGGTCAGCCAGGACATCAAGCACGTCGAGTACTTGTCCGAGCGCTATCAGGTGCCGGTTCTGTCGGTGCATGCGCCGTGCCTGTTGATCTCGCAGCGGGTGTGGGGCCGCGATCCGTTGGTGAAGCTCGGGCGGTCGGTACAGGCGGCCGAGGATCTCGGGGCGCAGACTGTCGTGGTGCATCCGCCGTTTCGGTGGCAACGGGCCTACGTCGACGGTTTTGACGACCTGGTCGCCGAACTCGAGGACGACAGCGGGATCGCCATCGCGGTGGAGAACATGTTTCCGATGCGCGCCGATCGGCTGTTCGGTGCCGGGGAACGCTCGGCACGTCGACTCCGGCAACGCGGCGGCGGGCCGGGACCATCGGCATCGGCATTCGGCAAGTCCATCGACCCGACCGACGACGGCTACGCGCACTACACCCTCGACCTGTCCCACACGGCCACGGCGGGTGTGGATGCGCTCGCGATGTTCGATCGAATGGGCACGGGCCTGAACCATCTGCATCTCGCCGACGGGGACGGCGCGGCCACCGACGAACATCTGCTGCCCGGCGACGGTGATCAGCCCTGCGCGCAGGTGTGCCGCCGACTGGCCGACAGCGACTTCAGCGGAGCCGTTGTGCTCGAGGTCACAACGAGTTCGGCTCGCACCAAACCCGAACGCAGTGCGCTACTGGCACGTTCGCTAGATTTTGCGCGGCGGCACCTCGCACGGGGGCTGCCGTCCGACGATGCCGGGCGGGTGCGTTCCGAACGCAACTGAATCCCCGGCACTGCCGAGGAGGCGACGATCCATGAGTCAGAAGCTTGCCGACGTACTGGACCTCACCGAGGTGTCCCGGACGGGTGCCGATGCCATCACGTATCGCACGACCATCGATCCGGTGTTCACGATCGGACCGAAGGTCCACGGTGGGAGTTTGCAGATGGTGGTGGCGCACGCCGCGGCCCGGGCACTCGGCGAACTCGCCGCCGACGAGGCGGCCGGTGCGGGCGCGGACGCCAAGATGCCGGTCGCCATCACCAGCGACTACCTCACCGCGCCGGACGCCGCGGATGTCGACCTCGAGATCGTGGTCCGCAAGCGCGGTCGCACGGTGACGGTGATGACGGTCGACGCGGTGCAAAACGGCCGCACCATGGTGTCGTCGTCGGTGACCTGCGCGCGCCCCGACACCGGGGCGCCGCATCATTCGGCACCGACCGTCCTCGACGGCACCCCGGCCGAACCTCCCGTCGACGGCATCGGGTTGGACAACTCACCGATCGCGGAGGTCAACCATCTGGGCCCGGCCCTGGACCTGGTGCTCGACCCGGCGACCTTCCCGGTGGTGCGGGGAGAGACCGGCGAACCCGTGGTGCGTGGCTGGGTCCGCCCAAAGGGCAGTGAGCCCGACACCGATTTCGCCGTGCTGGTGTGTGACATCTCGCCGCCGGTGGTGATGAACCTCGCCCTGTTCGGGTGGGCGCCGACCGTGCAGTTGACCACTTACGTGCGACGTCACCCGGCGCCGGGGTGGCTGCGATTCGCCGCGACGAGCACCGAGGTGGGACCCGGAATGTTCGAGGAAGACCACCTCGTGGTGGACTCGACCGGAACGGTCGTCGCGCAGTCGCGGCAGCTGGCCCTCATCCCGCAGCGGTCGTGACCGCGACGTCCGCGAGACCCGGAATCGAAAGACCAGACGTGAATTCAGAAAGGCCCACCTGTGAGTGAACGCATCGCCATCGTCGGCGGCGGCAAGATCGGCGAAGCGCTGCTGGCCGGACTGATCCAGTCCGGCAAGCAGACCAAGGACCTTGTCGTGGCCGAGAAGATGGACAAACGGGCCAAGGAGATCGCCGACGAGTACGGCGTGCTGGTCACCGACGTGACGTCGGCGGCCGAGGGCGCGCAGTACGTGTTCCTGGCCATCAAACCCGACGACGTCGATGCGGTCCTGCGCGAACTGTCCAGCGCCGACGACGACGCCGAGTCCGAGCGGGTGACCGTAACGCTGGTCGCCGGCCTGCCGTTGTCGCGCTACGAGAACGGTCTGCAGGCGGGTTCGCCGGTGGTGCGGGTGATGCCCAATACGCCGATGCTGGTCAACGAGGCCATGTCCGCGGTGTCGGTGGGCCGCTACGTCGGCGACGACCAACTCGCCGCGGTGGTTCGCCTGCTCGAGACGGTCGGCAAGGTGGCGGTGGTGCCCGAAAAGCAGATGGACGCGGTGACCGCGGTGTCCGGGTCGGGGCCGGCATATGTGTTCCTGATGGCCGAAGCGATGATCGACGCCGGTGTCGCTCTCGGGCTGAGCCGGCCGCAGGCCGCCGAACTGACCGTGCAGACGGTCCGCGGCGCCGGGCTGCTGCTCAGCGAGTCCGGGTTGTCGCCGGTGGACCTGCGGGCCGCAGTGACCTCACCCGGTGGAACCACCGCCGCGGCGATCCGACAGTTCGAGGCCAACGGCTTCCGTCACGGTGTCTACGAGGCCACCCGGGCGTGCGCGGCGGTCTCCAAGAAGGCCGGACATCGACCCGACGTTGAGGGTTTGGGAGGCGCCAACTCGGGCCGGAGCGACGTCGACGCCCCATGATTTTGGGGTAGATTCGCGGGAAACCCCAGGATGTGGGGGTGGGTGCCGGTTTCGGGCACATTTTTCACACAACTCACGTCGCTTTTTTCACATCAGCCACGCTAAGCTCCTTTAAGCACGTGCGTGTCTGGTGTCCGCCGGAGGGGAAGCCGGCGGCCGCGATGCGTGCTTCGGAGGTATGAGTTATTCATGGCACCTGCAGACAAGCCTGGTGACAGGACCGGCGCAGTGAGCAACGCGGCCTCGGGTTCGCAGTTCCTCACGGTCGCCGAGGTCGCATCCCTGATGCGTGTATCGAAGATGACGGTCTACCGACTCGTGCACAGTGGCGAGCTCCCGGCCGTGCGCGTGGGCCGCTCGTTCCGAGTTCACGCCAAGGCCGTGCACGATTACCTGGAGACCTCGTACTTCGACGTCGGTTAGGCCGGCCCCGAATCGACCCGACTCCCTCGGCAGGTCGCACCGACGATGCGACCTGCCGAGGGAGTCGTGGCATATGCGACCCGATTTCTTCTGATCCACCCGATTTCTTCTGATCCACACCGACCGGTAATGTGGGAGGTCGCGTGCTGATGCCCCCGCGTCGCGTCATGCACCGGCTGGGCACACCAGAGAAATCAGTAGTAACCGCGTCAACTGTGAGGAAGCACCCAAATGGGTTCAGTGATCAAGAAGCGCCGCAAGCGCATGTCGAAGAAGAAGCACCGCAAGCTGCTGCGACGTACCCGGGTGCAGCGTCGTAAACTCGGCAAATAGTCGTCGAAGAAGGGGCCCGACCGATGACGGTCGGGCCCCTTTTTCGTGTGTGGTGGCCGGGCGCGTCGCGGCCGCCGCGGCTAACCTGTGACCATGTCCGACGAGCAGTCCGCACCGCCCCGGACCGTCCTGGTCACGGGCGCGTCCACGTTCCTCGGCGGCTACCTGGTCGCGCGGCTGGCGGCCAACCCCGCCATCGAGCGGGTGCTCGCCGTCGACTCCCGGGTGCCGCGTAAGGACCTGCTGCGCCGGATGGGGCGCGCGGAGTTCCTGCGCCTGGACATCCGACGGCCGGCCATCGCGAAGGCCATCGCCGGCTACGAGGTCGACACGGTGGTGCATGCGGCGACCTCGATCATGGAGACCGCACCGCATTCGGCCGCGATCAAGGAGTTCAACGTCGTCGGCGCGATGCAGGTGTGCGCGGCCGCCCAGCGCAGTCCGTCGGTCAAGCGGCTCATCCTGCGCTCCACCGCGATGGTCTACGGCGCGAGCGGGCGCGACCCGTCGCACTTCTCCGAGGAGACCCCCGCGCGCCGTGAACCCAAACGCGGATATGGGCGCGACCTGCTCGACATCGAGGGCTACGTGCGTGGTCTCGGCCGGCGCCGACAGGACATCGAGGTCACCATCGTGCGCCCGCAGGCGATCCTCGGCCCACGGATCAACACCCGGATGGGGTCGTATCTGTCCCTGCCCATCGTGCCGACGGTGATCGGCTACCAGCCGCGGCTGCAGTTCCTGCACGAGGAGGATGCGCTCGCGGCGATGGAACACGTGACGCTGACCGGCAAGCCGGGGACGTTCAACGTCTCCGGTGAGGGCGTGGTGACTCTGACACAGGCGATCCGTCGGATCGGGCACGTCGAACTGCCGGTGCCCAGCAGTCTGCTCGCGCCGATCACCGGCGTCTTCCAGGACCTGCGTTCGGCGAAGTTGCGCTCGAGTCAGACCGAGTACCTCACACACGGGCGCGTTCTCGATACGACGCGGATGCGGGTGGAGCTCGGCTTCGTGCCCAAGTTCACCACTCTCGAGACGGTCGACGACTTCATTGCGCGCGGTGGCTCGCAACCGGTCGTCGGTCCGGATACGTGGCGTGCGTTCGAGCGGAAAGTCGTTGGCGCGGCGCATCAGCTGCAATGACGACAGTGATGTGAATGGCGACTAGTCCGATTTGTCTGCGACTTGCCGCACAATCAAGCACAACGGTGACGTAGCCTCTACACTTGGACGCCAGACCCACTCAGGGCGCGCGTACCATAGAGGCTGATCGCCGAAGTGGACGTCGGGGCTGATCAGATCAATGGACGCAGAGGTGAGGATCTTGGCAGGTGGCGGCGCGACGGACGCACGTACCGCGAAAGTGATCCAGCTGTATGCGACCCCTGGGGGCGCGGTGGATTCACGAGGCAGTCGCAACTCGGTCCGCGAGCAGGGGCGCCGGCGACATCCCAGTCAGCAAAC
The DNA here is from genome assembly GCF_044543825.1 of Gordonia sp. NPDC062954. Taxonomy (NCBI): domain Bacteria; kingdom Bacillati; phylum Actinomycetota; class Actinomycetes; order Mycobacteriales; family Gordoniaceae; genus Gordonia; species Gordonia sp. NPDC062954. The sequence goes on from NZ_JBITWL010000024.1 coordinate 27,004, forward strand.
CGGCGGAAACGTCACGAAATCGACGCCCGCGCAAGGAAAGTCTTCCCAACCGTCACAACTCGGACATCCCAACACCGATGGCTTCGGCAGGCCCGCGGCGCAGGTGACGCCGATCAGTGACGAGGTCCGACTGCCCGCCGAGTCGCTTGGTGTGGAACACCTCGGGCCCACCCGTTCGAGTCCGTTGTTCTCGCTGTCCGGATTGCGCGGTGCGGTGGCCGACTCGCTGACCGCCACCGCGGGCTTCATCCGGGAGCGGATGACCGGTGACTATGAGGTCGACGAGTTCGGCTTCGACCCGCATTTCACCGAGTCGGTGTGGTTCCCCGCGGTGCGACAAGTGTATGACAACTGGTTTCGGGTCGAGGTGTCCGGCGTCGAGAACCTCCCGGTGGAGGGCGGTGCGCTGCTGGTGGCCAACCATGCCGGCACCTTGCCGATCGATGCCGTGATGACCTCGCTGGCCGTCCGTGACAATCACCCCACCGGTCGGCACCTCCGACTTCTGGCCGCCGACATGGCTTTTGAGACTCCGGCGGTCGGTGAGGTGGCTCGCCGCATCGGAGCCACGGTAGCGTGCACCTCGGATGCCGACCGGCTGCTGCGGGCCGGCGAGCTGACCGCGGTGTGGCCCGAGGGATACAAAGGGATCGGCAAGCTCTACAAGGACCGCTACAAGCTGCAACGGTTCGGGCGCGGCGGGTTCGTCACCACGGCCCTGCGCAACGCGTCGCCGATCATCCCGGTCTCCATCGTCGGGTCCGAAGAGATCTACCCGATGCTCGCCGACCTCAAGCCACTCGCCAAAGTTCTTGGGCTGCCGTACTTTCCGATCACACCGACCTTCCCGTGGCTGGGACCGCTGGGTGTGGTGCCGCTACCGTCCAAGTGGCACATACACTTCGGCCGTCCCATCGAGACCGGCTCTTATGACGAGTCGTCGGCCGACGACCCGATGGTGGTCTTCGACCTCACCGACCACGTCCGCGAGGAAATCCAGCAGACCTTGTTCCGGATGCTCAGTCGCCGCGGTAGCGTCTACTTCGGCTGAGGTGCGGGCCCGATCCCTGAGAAGCGAGGCGCGCCGGCCGAGCGTCGCGAAGGGGACGGGGTAGATGAAGGCGGTTGCGTGTCAGCACGGTGAGCTCTCCGTGGTCGAACTCCCCACCCCGACACCCGGACCTGGCCAGGTGCTGATTCGGGTCATCCGCGCCGGCATCTGCGGGTCCGATCTGCACGCGCGCACCCATGGCGATGCGAGTGCCGACGTCGCCGCCGAGGTCGGCTATCCCGACTTCATGCGCTCGACCGAGTCGGTGGTGATGGGTCACGAGTTCACCGGCGACGTCGTCTCCTACGGCCCGAAGTGCCGCCGACGCTGGGCGCCGGGAACGCCGGTGGTGTCGGTACCGATGATCAAACACGGCGACGACGCCCATCTGACCGGGTTGTCGGCGCAGGCGGCGGGTGCTTACGCCGACCTGATGCTGGTCTCCGAGGATCTCACCATGCCGGTGCCCGACGGGGTGCCCGCGGAGTTGGCCGCCCTCACCGAGCCGCTGGCCGTCGCCCATCACGCCGTGCGTCGCGGAGATGTCGGCAAACGTGATGTGGCGGTGGTGATCGGCTGCGGACCCATCGGCCTGGCCGTGATCCTGATGCTCAAGGCGGCCGGGGTGCGGACCGTGGTGGCCTCCGACCTTTCGGCCGGCCGGCGGGATCTGGCGTGGCGCTGCGGCGCCGACGTCGTGGTGGACCCACGGTCGGAATCACCGTGGCAGGCCGCCGCCCAGAAGCGCCGCTACCTCACCAGTGCGTCCGACCTGTTCGACACCGCATTCTCCGCCATGCACGATCTGCAGCGCATCCCCGGGCTACCGTGGGCGAAGGTGATGCGGGCCGCCGAACGGGTCGGCGCCACCCCGCAGGGGCCGGTGGTGTTCGAATGCGTCGGAGTGCCCGGCATCATCGAGGACATCTGCTCGCACGCACCGTTCCGTTCGCGGGTGGTGGTGGTCGGGGTGTGTATGCAGCCGGACACCTTCCGGCCGGCCATGCCGATCAACAAGGAGATCGAGCTGCGCTTTGTATTCGCTTACGATCCAGGAGAATTCCACGACACGCTGCAGATGATCGCCGATCAGAAGGTGGACCCGCGTCCGCTGATCACCGCGACCGTCGGTCTCGGCGGTGTCGCGGCCGCCTTCGAGGCGCTCCGATCGGCCGAACACCACGCGAAGGTGCTCATCGATCCGACCTCCGACGAGACCGGTTTGTGAATCAGCCCTCGTCGGCGGGCACCCGCCCGGCCCGGACCGCCTCGACCAGCGTCTCGTGGTCCGCCTCGGTGCGGTCGGCGTAGCGCACCGCGTACCGGCCGATCACCTCGTCGAGATCGGAGTCGTCCTCGAAGTAGCCGGCGAGCAGCCGCGGGTCCAGCGACCGCGCGTGCGCGCGGGCCAGCAGGGCTCCGGCCAGGCGGCCGTAATCGTCGAGGTGGTCGCGTTCCAGGTCGGTGGGGTCGATGTCGCCCTTGAGATTTCGGAACTGTCGCACGATGTAGGGCCGGTCGTCGATGGTGGTCCAGCCCAGCAGGATATCGGTTTCGGATTGGACCAGGCGGGCGCCGCGGACGATCCGCTTGCCTTCGTGCCGGGGCGTCGCCGCCGGTAGAAACGGGGCCAACGCCGAGGGCTGGGCCTGCTTGAGTTGCAGCACCAGGACCTCGTCGTGGTTGCCCAGCAGCAGCGCCACATAGTTGCGCAGACCCACGCTTCCGGTGCCGACGATACGGAACGCGACGTCGGCGACGGAATACCGCGCCATGAGCGTGCGACGCGACTCGCGCAGCGTGTCGGCGTACCGTTCGAGGCCGTCGACGACGGCGTCGGACACGGCTGGGTCGACTGCGGTCAGGATCGGCGGGTCGGAGACGAAACGTCTGCTGCGAATGCCGGTTTCGTGGTCGTCGAGATGCTCGGTCCACTTCGCGGCGACCTTCGCGCTGGTGTTGCGTCGCGCTTTCTTCGCCGCCTTCGCGAAGTCGTCGAGCAACTCGTCGGCCTTCACCCGCTCCAGTGCCGATTCGTCGGGCAGCGCGTTCCAGGACCGCAGGAATCCCACCTCCGCCAGCCCGCGCATGGTGCGGCGGTACGACTTCACCGAGTCCTCGGCGGCGTCGACACAGCCGGACTCGGCAACGCCGCCCTCGCGTCCGGCGAGCACCAGGCTGGTCGCCAGACGTTTCAGATCCCATTCCCACGGACCCTCGATGGTCTCGTCGAAATCGTTGATGTCCATCACGATCTGGCCGTCGGGGGTGCCGTAGAGACCGAAGTTCGCGGCATGTGCGTCCCCGCACAGCTGCGCGGTCAGACCGGTGGCCGGTGAACCCGCGAGGTCGGCGGCCATCAAGCCGGCCGAGCCGCGGAAGAAGGTGAACGGCGAGGCGATCATCCGCCCGACGCGCAATCCGATCAGATGCTCGAGACGGTTCGCGTTGGAGTGCGCGATGAAGTCGAGGACGGTAGGTCGGGTGGCCGACACCGCGGCGTGATCGTGGGCGTCGATGGGGACGTCGGCCCGCAGCGCGCGGCCCTCGGCGCGGCGCTCGTCGTGGTCCACGCGGGTACGTAGGTCGATGCGGCTTCGCTTGTCGGTCATGGCGCTCGGCTCAACCGCGATGCTGCCGGATCATCCTGGTCGCCGTCGCCGCGCCGGCGCCGGCGGCACCGAGCACCAACGCCGTGGTGGCGCCGTACTTGGCCGCCTTGCGCGCGGTACGGAAGTCGTAGATCTCCCAGCCGCGAACCTTGGCCACATCGCGCAGGTCGGCGTCGGGGTTTATCGCGACCGCCGTGCCGACCAGCGACAGCATCGGCACATCGTTGTGCGAATCCGAATACGCGGTGCAGCGCTTGAGATTCAGGCCCTCCCGGATGGCCAGGGCGCGCACCGCATGCGCCTTGCCGGGGCCGTGCAGGATGTCGCCGACCAACCGGCCGGTGAACACTCCGTCGACACTCTCGGCCACTGTGCCCAACGCTCCGGTCAGACCGAGTCGTTCGGCGATGGTCTGCGCGAGTTCCACGGGGGTGGCGGTCACCAACCACACTTGCTGACCCGCGTCGAGGTGGCGCTGCGCGAGGGCGCGGGTGCCGGGCCAGATCTTCTCGGCGATGTAATCGTCGTAGATGTCCTCACCGAGTTCGACGAGCTCTGAGGTTCGCCGCCCGGCGATGAACGACAGAGCCTTCTCCCGGCCCTGCGCCACGTCGTCGGCGTTCTCCTTGCCGGTGATCTGGAACTTCGCCTGCGTCCAGGCGAAGTCGAAGATGTCGCCGTAGGTGAAGTACTTGTGGGCGGCCAGACCGCGCGCGAAGTGGATGATCGACGCGCCCTGCACCAGCGTGTTGTCCACGTCGAAGAACGCCGCGGCGGTCAGATCACGCGGGGTGTCGGTCGGCTCGATGTCGTCGGACGGACGTGCGCGCAGCGAGTCGACCGCCGCCTTCGCACTTGCCTCACCGGCCAGCGACTGACGCAGCTCGTGCGCGGTCTGACGGAAGCGGCCGCTGGTGGCGCGGGCACGTTCGGCGATCCAGGTGGCGACCCGCGACTGCTCTTCCTCGTCGGGATCGTCGTCGCCGTCCTCGCCGGAATCGTCGCGGTGCGCCCCATCGGGATCCATCGCGTCGGCGTGGGCTTCCCAGTCCTCCCCGTCGATCACGTCGTCTGCGTCGACCACGTCCGCACCGTCGATGACGACGTCGTCGGGGGAGTGGTCGGTCGACTCCTCGGCCTCGTCGTGGGCCGGCTCGGTCGGATCATCCGCACCGGAGCCCGGGACCTCGGCCACGGCTCACCTCCACTCCGCTCATGTCGATCGGACAACCCACAGTAGCCACGCACAAGCGTAGTCGGGACCGATTGCGAGGGGTGACACACTGGTGTGCGAGACCGGCCGCCTGCGGAGCGCGGCGATGGTGCAGACGACCCGAGGAGGATGTCGTGGCGTTGACCCTGCTGACCCGGGACGGGTGCTCGTTGTGCCGCACGGCCCACACCGAATTGACGCGTATCTGTACAGATCTCGGACTCGAATTCGACGAGGTGGACGTCGACCGACTGGCCGCCGACGGCGATGCGGCCTTGCGTGCCGAGTTCGGTGACCGGCTGCCGGTGGTGCTGCTCGACGGCGAGGAGCACAGCTACTGGGAGGTGGACGAACCCCGGTTGCGGGCCGACCTCGCGACCCGCCGCGCGGCGGGCAGATGAACGGCAGGGGTGGGGCCGGGTCAGAACACGTTATCGCGCGGTATACCCTGACCTGAGGTATAGGGGGTTCACAGCCAGGCAGGGCGGGCCGGAAGAGGGTGACCACAGCGTGAGCGGCAGTGCGACCGAGATCCCCGAACCGACGGTGACCCGGCTCGCGACCTATCTGCACGTGCTGCACTCGTTCGGTCAACGCGGCGTCCTGGTGGCCTCCAGCGGGCAACTGGCCACCGCCGCCGGCGTGAACCCCGCCATTCTGCGCAAAGACCTGTCCCATGTGGGCGCCAACGGGGTGCGCGGCGTCGGCTACGACGTCGGACGCCTCACCGCGCGGATCTCGATGGTCCTGCACACCGACAGCACCCACACCGTCGCGCTCGCCGGTGCCGGATGGCTGGGCCGCGCCCTGTTGGCCCACGCCGGGTTCGGACGAGGGTTCCGCGTCGCGGCGATGTTCGACGCCGACCCCGACGTGGTGGGCACCGTGGTGACACCGGAGGGCCCGCAGGTCGCCGCGCTGTCCACGATTGCCGAGGTCTGTGCAGGTCACGGTGGGGAGCCGATCGAAATCGCGGTCATCGCGACTACCGACGCCGACGCGCAGACGGCCTGCGACGCGTTCGTCGGAGCGGGTGTGCGGCAACTGTTGAACGTCACGCCGACGACACTGAACACGGACTCCGATGTCGTCGTCAGACAGGTTGATCTAGCCTTGGAGCTACAGGTGTTGGCGTTCAACGCGACGCGTTCGCGTGTCCGCCGACCAGTCATGGGTGAGGAAACGGTGACGGCGTGAGTGTTTTGTTGTTCGGGGTCTCGCACCGCAGCGCACCGGTCGAGGTGCTCGAGCGGCTGACGGTCTCCGACCATGATCGGCCCAAACTCGTCGACGAATTGTTGTCGTCGCGGGCCATATCGGAAGCGATGCTGGTCTCCACCTGCAACCGGGTGGAGATCTACGCGGTCGTCGACGCCTTCCACCCGGCGCTCGAATCGGTGGGCGCGGTCCTCGGTGACCACTCGGGCATGACCGTCAACGAGATGACCCGCCACGCCTACGTGCGGTACTCCGAGGCCGCCGTCGAGCATCTGTTCACCGTCGCCGCGGGCCTCGACTCGCTGGTCGTCGGCGAACAACAGATCCTCGGCCAGATCCGCAACGCCTACCTCGACGCCGACTCGAACAAGTCCGCCGGCCGGGTGCTGCACGAGCTCGCCCAGCAGGCACTGCGAGTCGGCAAACGTGTGCACACCGAGACCGGCATCGACCGCGCCGGTGCATCGGTGGTGTCGGTGGCCCTGCACCGGGCCCAGTCGCTGCTGACCCGCGAAGGCGCTCACATGCGCTCGGCGGTCGTCGTCGGCGCCGGTGCGATGGGTGGCCTGGCCACCGCGCAACTCGCCCGCGAAGGCGTGAACGACCTGGTCGTGGTCAACCGCACCGTGGCCAACGCCGAACATCTCGCCGGCAACGTCGCCGCCAACCACGGCATCTCGGTGCGCGGTGTCGGCCTCGACGATCTACCCGCCGCGATGGCCACCGCCGACGTCGTGGTGACCTGTACCGGCTCGGTCGGCTCGGTCGTGGGGGTCGGTGAGGTGCATTCGGCGCTGGCCGCCCGCAGCGACCACCGGCCGCTGGTCATCTGCGACCTCGGTCTGCCCCGCAACGTCGACCCGGCCGCCGGCCGACTGCCGCGCGTGCACGTGGTGGACATCGAGGGCCTGCGTGGTGACTCCGAGACCCAGGCCGCGGAGAACGACACGTCCGCGGCGCGCTCGATCGTCGCCGCCGAACTCGCCGACTACCTCACCCATCAGCGTCAGGCCGAGGTCACGCCCACCGTGGCCGCGCTGCGGCAGCGTGCCGCCGAGGTCGTGGAAGCCGAGATCCTGCGCCTCGATGCGCGGCTGCCCGAGCTCGACGATCCGCAACGCGACGAGGTCGCCAAGACGGTGCGCCGCGTCGTCGACAAGCTGCTGCACGCGCCGACCGTGCGGGTCAAACAACTCGCCTCCACCCCCAACGGCGACCACTACGCCGAGGCGCTGCGGGAACTGTTCGAACTCGCGCCGGGCGCCACCGAGTCGGTGTCGGCCCCCGAGGTCGGTGGGCTGGTCACACCCGACACCGGACTCGTCGACCGCGACCGCGGAGACAAGTGAGCGCGCCGACCGGCCAGAACGTGATCCGCATCGGCACGCGGGGTTCACTGCTGGCCCGAACCCAGGCTCAGACCGTCGCCGACGCCCTGATCGCGGCCGGCCACCCGGCCGAATTGGTCATCATCAAGACCGCCGGTGACGCATCGCAGGCCCCGGTCGCCGAGATCGGGGTGGGTGTGTTCACCACCGCCATCCGCGTTGCGCTGCAAAACCGCGAGGTCGACGTCGCGATCCACTCCTACAAGGATCTGCCGACCGCCCCCGAACCTGGGCTCGTCATCCCGGCGATCCCGCCCCGCGAAGATCCCCGAGATGCCCTGGTCAGCCGGGGTGGGATGGTGCTCGGCGAGCTGCCGCCGGGGTCCACGGTGGGCACCTCGGCGCCGCGCCGGGCGGCACAGCTTAGAGCATTGGGTCTCGGTTTGGAAATCCGCCCCCTACGAGGCAACCTTGATTCTCGGTTGGGCAAAGTCGCCAGCGGTGAACTCGACGCAGTCGTGGTCGCCCGGGCCGGTCTGGTAAGGATCGGCAGAGCCGACGAGGTCACCGAGTCGCTGGACCCGGTGGTCCTGCTACCGGCACCGGCACAGGGCGCCTTGGCGGTGGAGTGCCGCTCCGACGATGCCGAACTGGTGAGAATACTCGCCGAGTTGGACGACGCGTCCACACGTGCGGCGATCGATGCCGAGCGGGCAGTGCTCGCGGCCCTGGAGGCCGGGTGCACCGCACCGATCGGGGCGATCGCCGAGGTGGTCGAGTCGATCGACGACGACGGGCGGATCTTCGCCGAACTGTCACTGCGTGCCGCAGTGGCGGCGGAGGACGGATCAGATGTGATCCGGGCTTCGGTGGTGGGACCGGTCGGACGCGCGGAACAACTCGGCAAGGATCTCGCCGCCGAACTGCTGGAGTTGGGAGCGGGCGAGCTCGTATCGCATCTCCGGTAGCAGAAGGAACTGCAGCTCCGAACCAGGGGCAGGAGAGTGCGAACTCATGAGCCGTACGAAAAAGGTCAATCCGGGACGGATCCTGTTCGTCGGATCGGGTCCGGGAGATCCCGATCTGCTGACCGTGCGTGCCCGCAACGCCATCGAGAAGGCGACCACCGCTTACATCGACCCTGACGTGCCTTCCGGTGTGGTCGAGATGCTCGGCGCGGCCCATCGTGACGAGGCAGCAGAACAACCGCGGTCGGGTCGGGGCGCCAAGAAGACCGCGCCGACCAAAAACGGGTCGGCCGCCGACGAGAACGCGAAAGCCGACGACACCACGCCTGCCGGTGACGACGCCGAGGCGGCCGAGGATTCGGTGGTGCACCCCGCGCTCGGCGATCCCGCCGAGGTCGCCAAGACGCTCGTCGCCGCCGCCAAGGCCGGCGAGGACGTCGTCCGCGTCGTCTCTGGTGACCCGCTGACCACCGATTCGGTGCTCGCCGAGGTCAACGCCGTCGCACGCACCTCGGTGCAGTTCGAGGTGCTGCCCGGCCTGCCGGCCGCTGCGGTGGTGCCCAGTTACGCAGGCATGCCGCTGGGTTCCACCCACAGCGAGGCCGACGTGCGCGCCGAGGGCGTCGACTGGGCAGCGCTGGCCGCCGCGCCGGGCCCGCTGGTGCTGCACGCCACCGCCGGTCACCTCGCGGAGACCGCCAGCGCGCTCACCGAGCACGGCATGGCCCCGCAGACGCCGGTCGCGATCACCGTCAACGGCACCACCTGCGCGCAGCGCACCATCGAGGCAACGCTGGCCACCCTCAACGAGCAGGGCAATGCGCTGGTGGGTCCGCTGATCCTGACCGTCGGCAAGGTCGTCGGTCAGCGCGGCAAGCTCTCCTGGTGGGAGTCGCGGGCGCTGTACGGCTGGACCGTGCTGGTGCCGCGGACCAAGGACCAGGCCGGCGACATGAGCGAGCGGCTGCGCAGCCACGGCGCCATCCCCAAGGAGGTGCCGACCATCGCCGTCGAACCGCCGCGGAGTCCGGCCCAGATGGAAAGGGCCGTCAAGGGTTTGGTCGACGGACGCTACCAGTGGGTGGTGTTCACCTCCACCAACGCCGTGCGCGCCGTGTGGGAGAAGTTCGCCGAGTTCGGTCTGGACGCCCGCGCGTTCTCCGGTGTGAAGATCGCCTGCGTCGGTGAGGCCACCGCAGAGAAGGTGCGCACCTTCGGTATTCAGCCGGAGCTGGTGCCGTCCGGTGAGCAGAGCTCGCTGGGGCTGCTCGACGACTTCCCGCCGTACGACGACGTGTTCGACCCGGTCAACCGAATCCTGTTGCCGCGCGCCGACATCGCCACCGAAACGCTGTCCGAGGGGCTGCGGGAACGCGGTTGGGAGATCGACGACGTGACCGCGTATCGCACGGTGCGCGCCGCGCCGCCGCCCGCCGAAACCCGCGAGATGATCAAGACCGGTGGTTTCGACGCCGTGTGCTTCACCTCGAGTTCCACGGTTCGCAACCTGGTCGGCATCGCCGGAAAGCCGCACGCACGCACCATCGTTGCGTGCATCGGTCCCAAGACGGCCGAGACGGCGACCGAATTCGGTCTGCGGGTCGACGTGCAGCCGGAGAACGCGTCGGTGCACGAATTGGTCGACACGCTTGCCGAGCACGCCGCCCGGTTGCGCGCCGAGGGCGCCCTGCCGCCGCCGCGCAAGAAGTCGCGCCGGTCGCGGTCCTGAGGTCAGGCCCGGCACGCGAAGGAGTACCACATGGCACCGGTGATCCGTCCCCGTCGGCTGCGATCCACGCCCGCGCTGCGCCGGCTCGTCGCCGAGACCACCCTCGCGCCGCAGGACCTGGTCCTGCCGATGTTCGTCGCCGACGGCATCGAGGCGCCCCGGGAGATCTCGTCGATGCCCGGCGTCGTCCAGCACACCTTCGATTCGCTGCGCAAGGCCGCCGATGAGGCCGTCCGCGCCGGCGTCGGCGGACTGATGCTGTTCGGCGTGCCCGCACCCGGTGACAAGGACGCGGTGGGCTCCGGCGCCGACGATGACGAGGGCGTGCTCAACCGGGCGCTGCGCACGCTGTCCGACGACCTCGGCGATGCGACGGTGCTCATGGCCGACACCTGCCTCGACGAGTTCACCGACCACGGGCACTGCGGCGTCGTCGACGCCCGTGGCCGCGTCGACAACGACGCCACCCTCGACCGCTACGTGTCGATGTCGCTGGCCCAGGCCCGCGCCGGTGCGCACCTGCTGGGGCCGAGCGGGATGATGGACGGCCAGGTCGCCGCCATCCGCGCCGGCCTCGACGCCGCGGGCTTCACCGACACCGGCATCCTCGCCTACGCAGCGAAATACGCGTCGGCGTTCTACGGGCCGTTCCGCGAGGCGGTCGGCTCGTCGCTGCAGGGAGACCGGCGCACCTATCAGCAGGATGCCGCCAACCGGATCGAATCCATGCGCGAGATCCGCCTCGACATCGACGAGGGCGCCGACCTCCTGATGGTGAAGCCCGCCATGAGTTACCTCGACATCGTCCGCGACGCCGCCGAAATCGCTGACGTCCCGGTGGCGGCCTACCAGATCAGCGGCGAGTACTCGATGATCACCGCCGCCGCCGAACGCGGCTGGATCGATCGCGACGCCGCCGCGATGGAGTCCCTCGTGTCGATCAAGCGGGCCGGGGCGTCGATCATCCTCAGCTACTTCGCCACCGAGGTCGCCGCCCGCCTGCGCTGAGGGCCTGTCGCGCATCAGCGGGTGGATGGCCGATGCCTCCGATTCACTACCCTGGGGACCATGACCGCTCCACATCAACCGGCGCCGACGGACTCGGGTGCCCGACCCGCACGGCCCGATTCCGTCGCCATCGCCGCCGAACTCTGGGTGGTGGTGATCCTCGGTCAGATCATCGCCTTCATCGGCCAGTACCCGACGCTGCGGGATGCCTGGGACCGGCAGGTCAATACTCTTCCAGCCGACACCCCGCGCGAAGAACTCGACGTGCTCAACTCGTCGGCGACCCTCATCGTCGTGCTGGCGTTGTTCGGACTGGCGCTGACGGTGGTGTCGGCGGGGCTGGTGTGGCTGACGCGCAACGGCTACAACTGGGCCCGCATCATCATCGCTGCGGCGGGGGTGTTCCTCGCGGTCAATCTGGTGTTCATGATCTTCGGGGACATCGACCCGGTGTGGGTGATGGTCCCGATGGTGCTCAGCGGTGTCGCAGCGATCGGTGCGTCGGTGTTGCTGCTGCGTCGCGAGAGTGAGCAGTACTGCCGTGACATGTCCGAGCACCGTCGCCGGCCCACACCGCCGCCGATGCCGCCGGGCCCGCCATCCAACGGTGGTCAGGGATATCGGCCGGGACCGTCGTCGTGGACGTATGGTGGCGGACAGCACAACGTCGGCGACTCCCATCCGGACCGCCCACATCCGAACGAAGGAAACAGATCCCGTGGCGAGTCCTGACCCCGCACTGCGACCCAAGCAGGTCTCCTGGGCCTACCGGTGTTGGACCATCAGTGGTGGTCTATTGGTGGCCCTCGGCGTGCTCTACGTGGTCATCGGGGTCGTGATGTCGGGCCCCACGTTGCTGCCCGTCGGAATCGGGGTCATCGTCGCTGCCGTCGGGGTGGCCTTCATCATGCTGGGCAGCAAGGCATTTCTCGGTGACGCGCGGTGGCGGTCGTCGCTGGCCGCACTCACCCTCGTCGTCGTCGTGATGCTGCTCTTCCTGAGCTTCGGCATCCCGATACTCGCGTTCTCCCTGCTGGCCGCGGTCGTCGGCCTGTTCGGATCGCTGTTGGCGTTCCGCCCGGAGTCGGAGACCTGGTACGCGACCGACGACCCGGATACTCCGTCGAACCCGACCCGCTCGTGACCGACGCCGACGACTCGCGCGAGACCCCCGAGCCCGAGACGTCCGAGCCCGAGATCCCCGAGGCCGAGACGTCTTACCGGGACGACGTGGACGCCCCCGACGACACGAGCCCCAGTTCGGGTTCATCCGACGATCCATCCGCCGACGAGCCGGTCGACGAGGGCGAGGTGCTCTTCTACGAACCGGGCGGCAGCTGGTGGGTGACGGCGATCGGCCCGGTGCTGATCGGCGCGGTCCTCGCGATGGAGATCTCCGGTCCCGGGCAGGTGCACTGGTTGGTGTTGGGGATTTTCGCGGTGATCCTGATCGGCTTCTCGGTGGTGCAGGTGCACGCCGCGCGCACGCACGTCAGCGTCCGCCTGACCGAGGCGACGTTGCGGCAGGGCACGCAGGTGGTGCCGCTCACCGACATCGCCACCGTCTTCCCGGCCAACAACGGTCCCGAGCACCAGGACTGGGAGAGCGCCCGCGCGCTCGGCGAACTCCCGGCAGTGCCGCGGCGCCGCAAAGGCGTCGGCGTGCGTCTCGCCGACGGCACCGTCCGGCAGGCCTGGGCCCGTGACGTCGACCGATTCCGTACCGAACTCACCGAAGCCCACCTCGCCGCGCATCTCCGCCGCGACACCTGACCCGCGGGACCCGCGCCGCCCCGGCCGATCGCAACCACATGGGGAACTGACATCCACACAGGTTGTAACCACCGTGGATGTCAGTTCTCCATGTGGTTGGGAAGTCGATGGAGCCGATCCGGGCCTTCGCGCGTCCAATGGACATGACACAACCAACTCCCGACCACCACGGCATCGTCTACCGTCGAGCCGCCCTCGACGAGGGATACACCGACAAGCAACTGAATCGTCGTGTCGACGACGCGACGATGACCCGCATCTGGTCCGGTGCGTATGTGCTCAACACGGGCGAAACCCGCACACCGGAGGAACTGCACCGCCTCACGGCGATCGCCGCGGTCACCTCGAGTCCGGACAGCGGCTTCGCGTTGAGCCATCAGTCCGCCGGTGTGCTACACGGACTGTCCCTGCTCACCCCGCAACTCGACCGCGTGCATCTCAGTACCGGATATGCCACCGGCGCGCGGCTGGAAAAGCGTCGCCACCTGCACTCGGGCGCCCTCGACGATGCCGACACCGTCGTCGTCGACGGGATTCGCGTGACCTCGCTGGAGCGCACCGTGGTCGACATAGCCTGCAGTGTTGGCTTCGCCCAGGCACTGGCCGCATTCGACTCTGCGCTACGCAACGGCGCAGACGCGGCCGTCATCGCCGAATATCTCGAGGGACACAAACGTGGTGTCGGGCAGGCGCGGCGAGCGCTCGCCCACGCCGATCCGGGTGCGGAGAACGCGGGCGAATCGTGGGGGAGAGCGCAGCTGATCTGCGGCGGGTTGCCGACCCCGCGGCTGCAGCACAAGTTCTACGACGACAAGGGCGTCTTCGTCGCCCGCACCGACTACGACTGGCTGGGCAAGCTGGCGGCTGAGTTCGACGGCATGGCCAAATACCAGCGGTATCTCGCCGACGGGGAGACGGCATTCGACGCCATGCGCCGGGAGAAGGAACGCGAGGACGCGTTGCGCCGCCTCGGCGTCATGGTCATCCGGTGGGTCTGGGAGGATCTGCGCCGCAACCGCGTCGTCCCGATGGTGCGCGAGTGGCTCGACCGCCTCGGCATCGCCGCGTGACGTCGGGGCCCCCGATCGCAACCACATGGGGAACTGGCATCCACACAGGTTGTAACCACCGTGGATGTCAGTTCTCCGTGTGGTTGGGCCCGATCGCGAGCCGGCCCCGGGCGTCAGCCGTTGCGCAGCATGGGCGCGGCCAGCAACTCTTCGGGGATGCCGAAGGCGTCGACGAGGGTGCGCGCATGCGGGCGAAGCTCCATGCACAGCTCGTTGACGCCACGTCGGATGGCCTTGGCCCGCTCCACTGACACGTGACGGTGCATCAGGAACCACGAGATGTCGTCCTCGAGAGCGGAGTAGACGAACAGATCGCACACCTTGCCGAGGAGTTCGGCCGCCGACCGCGAATCACAGTCCTCGATGCCCTGCACGAACGCTTCGAGCACCAGCCGTTCGGTGCGCGCCCGTCCCACCTTCAACAGATGATCCTGAGCGTTGTTGAACACCTCGAACGGGTCGTTGTCCTCGTCGGTGGCGCGCCGCAGCCGCTGCGCGCAGGTCCGCACCAGATGGTCCTCGCGGTTGCGGAACAACCGGAGCTGGGTACCGCGGTTGGTGAGGTTCGACTTCTCGGTGTCCTCGTCGGAACTCTCCAACAGCGTCTGCACCACCTGGCGCACCGCCGTCTTCTCCACCACCACATCGCGGGCCATGCTGGCGATGAACTTCACCCAGCCGCCGGCCGACAATCCCTGCACATCGTCGGCGTAGGCCGACAGCAGTTCCTTGGCGACGAGTTGGGTGAGCACTGTGTTGTCGCCCTCGAAGGTGGTGAACACGTCGATGTCGCCGCGCATGATCGAGAGCTGGTTCTCGTCCAGATAGCCTGCGCCGCCGCATGCCTCACGACTCACGTTGATCGCGTTCGACGCATGCCAGGTGGCGTAGGCCTTCAATCCTGCTGCGGCGCTCTCCAGTTCACGCTGTCGACCGGCATCAGAGTCGTCGGGAGCCGACTGCACCTCATGCAACTCCTCGGTGAGCTCGTTCTGCGCGAACGCCACCGCGTACGACTTCGCGATGAGCGGCAACAACTTCCGCTGATGACCCAGGTAATCCATGACGATGATCTCGTTCTCGGCGTCGGGGGCCTCGAACTGCTTGCGGATCAACCCATATCGAATGGCCAGCGCAAGCGCCTTGCGGCCCGCGGCACCGGCGGTCGCCGCGACGCTCACCCGACCGCGGATGAGGGTGCCGAGCATCGTGAAGAAGCGTCGGTTCGGGTTGTCGATCGGCGAGGTGTAGGTGCCGTCGGCCTCCACGTCGGCGTACTTGTTGAGCAGGTTGTCGGCGGGCACCCGTACCTGGTCGAACATGATGCGGCCGTTGTCGACGCCGGCGAGCCCGCCCTTGTAGCCGCAGTCGCTGGTGGTGACGCCGGGCAGGTCGTTGCCGTCGGCATCGCGGATCGGCACCACGAAGCAGTGCACGCCGCGGCTCGACGGCTCCTCGCCCGGGCCGGCGGTGATCAGCTGGGCGAAGACCGCCGCGACCGTCGCATGTTGCGCCGCGCCGCCGATGTAATCCTTGCGCGCCGACGGCGTGGGGGAGTCGATGATGAACTCGCGGGTCTCGGGGTCGTAGGTGGCGGTGGTCTCCAGCGCCTGCACGTTGGACCCGTGCCCGGTCTCGGTCATCGCGAAGCAGCCGAGCAGATCGAGGCTGATGATGTCGGCGACGTAGCGGTCGTGGTGGCGCGCGGTGCCCAGGTTCTCCACCGCCCCTCCGAACAGTCCCCACTGCACGCCGGCTTTCACCATCAGCGAGAGGTCGGCGTAACCGAGCATCTCGATCGCGGTGATCGATGCGCCGACGTCGCCGGTCCCGCCGTGGTCCTTGGCGAACCCGGCGGCCGAGAAGCCGCTGCTGCCTAGCTCGCGCATCTCCTCGAGCATGCGGGTGCGGGCCTCGTCGAGCGTGCGGGACGGGTCGGGTAGCAGGTCGGCGCGATCGGAGTTGCTGCGGACCATGTCGCGGGTGGATCGCCACGGGCCGTCGAGGACGAAGCGAAGGTTGTCGACCAGCAGGGCGCGCTCGTCGGCGGAGAGGTCGTCGGTCGGCGGGGCGACGGATTCCGGGTCGTCGCGGACGGTGTCGTCGGCGGATGGGGTGGCTGGGCTCTCGGTGGATGTCGCCATGTCTCCACGTTACGGACTCTTCGACGGGCCGTTGACATGTTTGTGACGCTCACCGCTGCGGCCGGCCCTCGCAACAACCGATTGTCGGCAACTCGTGGGTGACGATGCTATTTTCGACCACGTGCACAGCGTGTGCTGCTCGTCGGCGGGTGGTGGGCAGCCTCGGCGTTCAGGAGGTGGAAGCTGTGTTCGGATCGGATCACTGCAGTGTAGGGGTGCCGCGCGACCACGCCCGGTACCACGCGGGCGTACCTGCCCGCGGCCCGCGCGATGCGGTCACTCGACGATTGACAGCCGGCTCCCGTTGGCATCAGGTCACCCTCCTCGCCACACCTCCTCCCGCCACGCCCGGTAACTGAGACGTCCCGCGTACCCGATCGACGGGAAGCGGCGCCCAGTCGACCATCCGATCATGGTTCGGCATCGAAGTCAGCTGTGGGTAGCAGGTTGCCTCCTGTCCCAAGCCGCCGGCGAGGCGGACGACGGGGGTGCTCAGAAGAGGAACGACGATGAACAACCAAGTTCACCACTCGATCGCAGACCTCGCGCGACGACTGCACGACATGCCCGAGGCATCAGGCCACGACGACGGGCCGCTGCGGTCGGTGACCGCTGCCGCGATCGCGAATGTGCCCGGCGCACGGCACGCGGGCGTGCTGCTGGTCGACAAGAAGCGCAACTTCGAGACCATCGCCCCGACCGGTCCGGTGATGACCGAGGTGGACCGCATCCAACTCGAGACCGGCGAGGGTCCGTGCCTGCAGGCGGCGTGGAGCCACCAGATGGTGCTGATCAACGACATCGCGGGTGACCCGCGCTGGCCTGCGTTCTCCTCTCGGGTCGTCGATCAGACCCCGGTCCGCGCCGGATTGTCGTTCCACTTGTTCACCCACAAGGGGACGATCGGCGCGCTGAACGTGTTCGCCGACGAGGTGGATGCGTTCACCGCAGAGTCCGAGGAGGTGGGGTTGATCTTCGCCACGCATGCCGCCCTCGCGCTCGGGGCCGTGCGCGAGCAGCACGATTTCCGCAGTGCCCTGGCCAGCCGTGACACCATCGGGCAGGCCAAAGGCATGCTGATGGAACGGTTCTCGATCGACGCGGTGGCCGCGTTCGAGTTGTTGCGCAGGCTCTCGCAGGACACCAACACCCCGCTGGTGGAAGTCGCCCGCCAGGTCATCGATGCGGAGAAGCCCGTCCGGTCGTAGGTGAGCGATCGCGACGGCCATCCCCGCGAGTCGCGCATAATCACTCCCATGCCGAGCGCACCACCCGACACCGACGACCCGATCGACTTCCGGGTGCACGTGGTCGCCGAATCGATCCGCCTGTTCGCCGAGCAGGGCTACGAATCGACGACCGTCGAGCAGATCGCCGCTGCCGCAGGCATCTCCCGACGCACCTTTTTCCGCCAGTTCGGCGCCAAGGAAGACGTCATCTTCGCCGACCACGAGTCCCTGCTCGAACTCGTGGCAGCGCACCTGTCCGACGGGCCCGAGGCCGACCCGTACGAGTCGGTATGCACCGCAGCCGAACTGGTGTTCCTACACTTCCGTGACAGCAGGATGATGGCGGTCCGGCGCCTGCGCATCGTCCAAGGGGTTCCGGCGCTGCGCGACCGCGAACTGGTCACCACCTACCGCTATCAGCGACTGTTCGAGGACCACTTGCGTGCCCGGTTGCCCGAGGAGTCGCCGGCACAGCTCATCGGCTACGCCGCCGCCATCACCAGTGCACACAACTACTTGCTGCGAGCGATGATCCGCGGCGACGAGAACGCGACACTCGAGCATCTGCGCGATGAGCTGCGGCAGCTGCGTCGCACGTTCACCCGTCGGGAGGTCGACGCCGGGGCCGACGCGGTGTCGGTGATCACGCATCCTGCCGGGATGTCGCCGGAGGAGATCGGCCACCGGGTCGTCGAACAACTGCGTGCGCAGCGGCGAGATCGCGGACAATGAGGGAGTCCAGGCCGACATCGACCCACGTTCGTTCGACAATCTTTGGCACTTAGTGCCGCGGATAGCTACACTAAACTAAATCCTTGGCACGCGGTGCCACGTCAACGAGCTACAAAGGAGTGATCATGGCGTTCGGTAACCCCGACTTCAACGTCTTCGAACTGCCCGAAGAGCACGTCGCACTGCGTGAGGCGATCCGGGCTCTGTCCGAGAAAGAGATCGAGCCGCATGCGGCCGATGTCGACGAGAACTCGCGGTTCCCGCAGGAGGCACTCGATGCCCTCGTCGCGTCCGGCTTCAACGCCATCCACGTGCCCGAGGCCTACGACGGTCAGGGCGCCGACTCCGTCGCCGCGTGCATCGTCATCGAAGAGGTCGCCCGCGTGTGCGCGTCGTCGTCGCTGATCCCGGCCGTCAACAAGCTCGGCACCATGGGTCTGATCCTCAACGGCTCCGACGAGCTCAAGAAGCAGGTGCTGCCGTCGATCGCTTCGGGTGAGGCGATGGCGTCCTACGCGCTGTCCGAGCGTGAGGCCGGCTCCGACGCCGGGTCGATGAAGACCCGCGCCCGCAAAGACGGCAACAACTGGGTGATCAACGGCTCGAAGTGCTGGATCACCAACGGCGGCAAGTCATCGTGGTACACCGTCATGGCGGTCACCGATCCGGAGAAGGGGGCCAACGGCATCTCGTCGTTCATGGTCCACAAGGACGATCCCGGCTTCACCGTCGGTCCGCTGGAGAAGAAGCTCGGCATCAAGGGCTCGCCCACCGCCGAGCTGTACTTCGAGGACTGCACCATCCCCTCCGACCGCATCGTCGGCGATGAGGGCACCGGCTTCAAGACCGCGCTGCAGACTCTCGACCACACCCGGCCCACCATCGGTGCGCAGGCCGTCGGCATCGCGCAGGGCGCGCTCGACAAGGCCATCGAATACGTCAAGGACCGCAAGCAGTTCGGGCAGTCGATCAGCAAGTTCCAGGGCGTCGAGTTCATGATCGCCGACATGGCGATGAAGGTGGAGGCCGCCCGTCTGATGGTCTACACCTCGGCTGCGCGCGCCGAGCGCGGCGAGGGCAACCTCGGGTTCATCTCCGCCGCGTCGAAGTGCTTCGCCTCCGACGTCGCGATGGAGGTCACCACCGACGCCGTGCAGCTCTTCGGCGGCGCGGGTTACACCCGTGACTTCCCCGTCGAGCGGATGATGCGCGACGCCAAGATCACCCAGATCTACGAGGGCACCAACCAGATCCAGCGTGTCGTGATGAGCCGCGCCCTGCTGCGCTGACCCGCGCCGTCCTCCTTGCGAGGGCGCCCCGTCGACCCCGTCGACAGGGCGCCCTTTCTCGTTGAGCGGGCGCCGAAGCCTTGAACCCACCCGTTGACTGGGCGCCGTTTTCCGTCGAGTGGGGGCCACGGGGAACAGCGCCCAGTCAACGGAGAACGGGGGAAGGGGGCGGGGATCAGGCGTAGGCTGGTCGGAACTCCAGGCGTGCATGCTGTTTGCGCGCCGCGGTGCGGAAGTCGTTGAGGGCGCGTCCCATGTGGAAGCCGTTGGTCACGATCAGCGCACCGGTGGCGCCCATGTGTTTGAGCATCGCCACTGTGTTCGTCGCGTTGGCGACGGTGCTGGTGGAGGCCGCCTCGTTGATCATCTGCCATACCGGCACCCCGCGCCGCAGCAGACCGACATTCATGAACTGGGCCTCCGACACCGGCAGCCACCAGGTGTTGCCGCCGGACACGATCATCCGGTTGAACGGATGCGACAACGCCAGGTTCGCTGCCACGTTCATCCGCTGCGCCAGGATGGCCGGCGTCTGGCCGAATGTGCCCATCTTGGCGCCGAGCACCACGATGTAGCGCGTCGGCGGACTCTGCCACAGGAAGATGCTGCTCGGCGAGAACAGGTCGGCACTCCCGGCGCCCAGACTTCCGGTGTCTGCGCGCGCGGGAGCCGCGACGGCCACGCTCAGCGTGGTGAGAATTGCGATGATTAGTGCGGCCACCCGAACACGCATGGCACGAGTGTACCCATTTGTCAGGTCAATGCGATGTACTTCACCGACAGGTACTCCTCGATACCCTCGCTGCCGCCCTCACGGCCGATACCCGATTGCTTGACCCCGCCGAACGGTGCCGACGGATCGGAGATGACGCCGCGGTTCACGCCGACCATCCCCGATTCGAGCCCTTCGGCCACCCGCATGCAGCGTTCCAGGTCGCGGCTGTAGAAGTACGACGCCAGTCCGTACTCGGTCGAGTTGGCGGCCTTGATGGCGTCGGCCTCAGATTCGAAGGTGCTGATCACCGCGACCGGACCGAAGATCTCGTCGCGCGTGACCGGCGCGTAGGCGTCCACCTGATCGAGCACCGTCGCCGGGTAGAAGTAGCCCTTTCCCTCGGGGACTTTGCCGCCCAATCGAACCCGCGCACCGCCCGCGATCGCGCCGTCCACCATCTCGGCGACCTTGTCGCGCTGCTTGGCGCTGACCAGCGGGCCCAGGGTGACACCCTCGTCGTATCCGGCGCCGAGGCGTACCGCCGCCATCTTCTCGGTGAGCTTCGCGGTGAACTCCTCGGTGACACCGGACTGCACCAGGAATCGATTGGCCGCGGTGCACGCCTCCCCGCCGTTGCGCATCTTCGCCAGATACGCGCCCTCGACCGCGGCGTCGATGTCGGCGTCGTCGAACACCAGGAACGGCGCGTTGCCACCGAGTTCCATCGACGTGCGCTGTACCCGTTCGGCGGCTTGTGCCATCAGGTTGCGGCCGACCGGCGTCGAGCCGGTGAAGCTGATCTTGCGGATGCGGTCGTCGGTGATGATCGCCGACGACACGTCACCGGCGTTGCTGGTCGGCAACACCGACAGCACCCCGGCGGGCAGGCCCGCTTCGGCGAACACCGACGCCAGCGCCAGCATCGTCAGCGGGGTTTCGTGCGCGGGCTTGACCAGCATGACGTTTCCGGCGGCCAACGCCGGACCGATCTTGCGGGTGCCCATCGCGAGGGGGAAGTTCCACGGTGTGATCGCCAACGACGGCCCGACCGGCGCATGCGACACCAGGATTCGGCCGTTGCCCGCCGGTGCGGTGGCGAACCGGCCGCCGATGCGGACGGCCTCCTCGGCGAACCAGCGCAGGAACTCGGTGCCGTACTTCGTCTCGGCCTGACTGTCGGGTAGTGCACGCCCGAGTTCCAGCGTCATCAGCATGGCGATGTCGTCGGCCCGGTCGGTGAGCAGTCCGAATGCGCGGCGCAGGATCTCGCCGCGCTCGCGGGCCGGGGTGGCGGCCCAGTCGTCGGCGACTGCCGCAGCCTTGTCGAGGGCGCGGCGCGCATCGTCCACGCCGGCGTCGGCCACCGAGGTCAGTGGCTCCTCGGTGGCCGGGTCGTACACGGTGAATGTCTCGCCCGACGACGCCGGCACCGATTCGCCATCGATCCACAGCCCGGTCGGTACGTTGTCCAGCACGGTGCGCGGGTTGTCAACGATGGTGTCAGTCATCAGATCTCACTTCCTTCGAAATGTTCTGTGCAGAATGTGACTCACGCGGGGGTGAGGGCCTCGTCGAGGATCTGCAGGCCCTCGCACAGCAGATCGTCGTCGATGACCATCGGAGGCAGCAGCCTTAGCACGTTGCCATAGGTGCCGCAGGTGAGGACCACCACTCCGCGGGAGAGTGCGTGCGCCGCAGCCGCCTTGGCCAGTTCCGGATTGGGCTCGGTGGTCCCGGGTTTCACCAATTCGACGGCGATCATCGCTCCGCGACCGCGGATCTCGCCGATGACGTCCTGGCCGGTGGCGGCGAGACGTTCTGTGGTTGCCGACAACGACGCGAATGCGATCTCCCCGATGTGGCGCGCACGTGCGTTCAGATCGAGGGTCGACATCTGTTCGATCGTGGCCAACGCGGCGGCGCACGCGACCGGATTGCCGCTGTAGGTGCCGCCGAGCCCACCGGGGTGCACCGCATCCATCAGGTCGGCGCGGCCGGTGACCGCCGACAACGGCATGCCGCCGGCGATCCCCTTGGCGGTGGTGATCAGATCCGGGACCACGCCTTCGTCTTCGCTGGCGAACCACGCACCGGTGCGGCAGAACCCGCTCTGGACCTCGTCGGCGATGAACACCACGCCGTGCATTCCGCACCAGGCGGCCAGCGTCGGCAGGAAACCCGGTGCGGGCACGATGAAACCGCCCTCACCCTGGATGGGTTCGACGATGACCGCGGCCACACTGTCGGCGGTGAGCTGGGTGTCGATCATGCCGATGGCGCGGTAGGCGGCGGCAACTCCGTCGGTCCCCGCCGGATCCCGCAGTGGGTAGCTCATCGGCATCCGGTACACCTCAGGCGCGAACGGGCCGAAATCATGCTTATAAGGAATGGATTTCGCGGTGAGCGCCATGGTCAGGTTGGTGCGGCCGTGATAGGCGTGGTCGAAAGCGACCACCGCGTTGCGCCCGGTCGCCAAGCGCGCGACCTTGACTGCATTCTCCACCGCCTCTGCGCCCGAGTTGAACAGCACCGTTCGCTTCTCGTGATCGCCCGGGGTGAGTTCGTTGAGCTTTTCGGCGACGGCCACATATCCCTCGTAGGGGGTGACCATGAAGCAGGTGTGGGTGAACCGGTGCGCCTGTGCGGCGACGGCGTCGGCAACCGCCGGGTTGCTGGCTCCGACTCCGGTGACAGCGATTCCTGATCCCAGGTCGATCAGTGAGTTGCCGTCGGCGTCGACGATGATGCCGCCATCGGCGTCGACCGCGAACACCGGCGTGGCCGACCCGAGTCCGGCCGCGACCGCGCGGCGCCGACGCTCCGTCAGCGCGACCGACCGCGGGCCGGGGAGCTCGGTGACAAGATGCCGCTTCTGCGGTAACCGGTAGGGGATGGCGGTCATCACGTCCTCATTCCGTCGATGGTGTCAGGCGCTGCTTACGACCCCAGTCTTCGCCGACAACCCGATCGGGGTGACCTGCCAATGTGTACAAGTCGGTGAACATTGCACTCCATGGTGTCCAGGTAGGGTGGTGGGCATGACGACGGTGCGCTGGCTGCTGGCCCAGCGACGTCTCCGTCTCACGCTGCGCGGCGGGGTGGCCGGCCTCGATCGGCACGTCGACTGCGTGATGACCAGCGAACTGACCCAGCCCGGCGAATGGTTGTCCGGCGACGAGGTGCTGTTGACCACGGGGCTGCGGCTCGGTGACCCGACGATCTGGCGCGACTACCTCGAGCGTCTCGATGCCGTCGGCGTGGCGGCGGTCGGAATGGGTGTCGGTTTCGAGTTCGACGCGGTGCCCGCCGGCATGGCGTCGGTCGCCGACGAGCTGGGGCTACCGCTGTTCGAGGTTCCGCTGCCGGTGCCGTTCTCCGCGATCACCCGCGCCGTGCTGGATCAGATCGCCGCCCAGCGATCGTCGCGGCTGTTGGCGGCCACCAAGGCGCAACCGAAGATGACCCGCGCGGCCGCCTCGGGTGGGTCGACGGCGGTGATCCGGGAACTCGCCGACGCGGTGGGGCAGAAGGTGGTGCTGCTCGACACCGGCCTGGCCGTGGTCGCCAACGCACCCGGCTCCGTGTCGTCGGCAGACCTGAACCGGTTGCGTGATTTGGTGATTCGTGACCCGGCGTCGGCGGCGGCGGTCACGGTGACCGATGATGCCACGATCACGGTGTCCCGGGTCGGCTCCGGCGGACGAACCTTTGGACACCTCGGCACGGTGGGACGCACCGCCCTCGACGACGTCGCGCGGATGCTTGTCGGTCACGCGATCTCGCTGCTGGCCATCGAGCACGCGAAACCACGCCAGCTACGCCGCGACCTTGTCGAGTTGCACACCGACACACTGGCATCGGCGCTCGACGATCCCACCGAGCGAGTTGGCGTACAACGTATTCTGGCGCGGGCTGCCGACCCGTCGGGACGGGTGCGGGCGCTGGCGTTGCGCTTCGGAGACGACGACGCGGCCACCCGCGGGCAGCGCCTGCTGATCGACGAGCTCGACCACCGGTGGCACGCGGTCTTCGTGCATCGCGACGGACCGGAACTGATGGTGCTGCTTCGCGGCGACGATTCCACCGAGCTCGCGACCACCCTGTTCGCCGTCGTCAACTCCGCCGGTCCGGTCGGCGGCGGGGTGGGCACGGTGACCGATGTGCGCGACGTCGCCGACGCCGTCCGGCAGGCGAGGCTGGCCTGCCGATCCGCGGCCGTCGGTCAGCTCGCCGATCTGCACGGCACCCGGTCGCTGCTGACCGTCGACCCCGTGCGTCGAGCGCTCGCTGACGCACACGCCCAGCGGCTGGCCCCCGTGCTGAACCACGACGCCGAACACGGGACCGAGCTACGAGCAACCCTGTTGGCCTACCTGGAAGCCAACGGCAACTGGGGTGTCGCCGCCGCGACGCAAGGCGTGCACCGGCACACGTTGCGCCACCGGGTCGAACGAGTCGAGGATCTGTTGGATGTGGACCTGGCCGACGCGCGTGTCCGTGCCGAACTGTTGTTGATGTTGTTGGGAGCGCACGAATGAGAAAGGCTGTGGCCGCAGGGATCGCGGCGGTGGCGGTGGCCGTCGCCGGCTGCGCCGACGACATCGACGACTCCGCGGCACCGAGTGCAACCCAGACGTCCCCGTCGGTGAGCGCCTCCACCGCAACGGGCACCGACCAACTACACCTGGTGAACCTGGGCGACAGCTTCTCCGCCGCGGCCGGCGTGCAACCCCTGGTCGCCGACTCCCCGGTGATGTGCCTGCGATCCTCGCGCAACTTCGCGCACGTGCTCGCCACCGACGCGGGCTATCGACTGACCGACGTCAGCTGCAGCGGCGCCGACACGGCGGATTTCGAGTCGGCCCAATACGACGGCGTACCACCACAACTGGATGCACTCACCGACGAGGCCGACATCGTCACGGTGATGATCGGCGGCAACGACAGTGACCTCTACAGCACCGCGATCCGCGAGTGCGCCGACCTCGCCGCCCGCGATCTGTCCGGATCACCGTGCGCGGACACCCGAGGCTCCGAGTACGTCGACATCGTCGAGAACCAGACCGCGCCGGCCCTGCTCGAAGCGTTGCAAGCGGTACGCGACAGAGCGCCGAACGCCGAGATCCTGGCGGTTGGGTATCCGTGGATCCTGCCGCCCGCCGACGGCTGCTATCCCGCGATGCCGGTCGCGACCGGCGATGTCACGTATCTGCGTCAGCTGCAATCGGTTCTGAACGCCGCTCTACAGCGTGGAGCCGAGCAGACCGGAGCGCGGTTCGTCGACATGGCGCCGGGGTCGGAAGGCCACGACGCGTGCGCGCCGGTGAGGCAGCGGTGGATCGAACCGCGCAACGGTGCGTCGGGGGCGGCACCGGTCCACCCGAATGCGGCCGGCCAGCAGGCCATCGCCGGCGCAGTGGCTGCGGCGCTAGAGTAGTCGTATGCAGCCGCGGTCTCAGGGGGTGGGGCCGACAATAATTGTCGGCGGCCACCCCTGCTGCCGCAGCTGTATACGGCGTCGGTAGTCCACAGGTCGGGTGCGGGTCCACAGAACCACACACCGCTATGCGCGGAACCCGATTACGGCCGGTTTCGTCGGCATGCTCGACCTCATGATGGAGATCGATGAGCACTACGGCGTAGTGTCCTGGTCCGAATTGCGTTCGCGTGCTGTGACTCTCGCACACCTGCGGCGTGCGATGAGGGAGGAGAAGCTGCGCAGGCTGCGACGTGGCTGGTATGCGACGCCGACTGCGGATGCGATGGTGGTCGAGGCGGTGGCTGCCGGGGGAGTGTTGAGTTGTCTGTCGGCGCTGAAGCTCCATGGTGTCTGGGTGCCCACGCACCCCAAGAAGGTCCACGTCCGGGCTCGGGAGTCAGCGCACCGACAAGGGCGCAGTGGCCGGTTCTGCCTGGGCTACGGGTCGCCCGAACCGGAGGTGTCCGCCGTCGACGACATCCGAACCGCTTTTCGCCACGCACTCAAATGCCTCGACGACGAAGGCATCGTCGTGGTGTGCGACTCCATCCTCAACAAGGCCCTGCTCGAACGCTGCGACCTGGAATCGCTCATGGCGTCGGCCCCGCGGCGGATTCGCCGACTACTTGACCGGTGCGATGGCAAGGCGGAATCCGGCACGGAGACGATGGTGCGGCTGCGGTTGCAGCTCAAAGGCGTGACGGTGCGCTCACAAGTGCAGATCGCGGGGGTCGGTCGTGTCGATCTGCTGATCGGCACCCGACTCATCATCGAGATCGACAGCGAGGAATTCCACGACCGCAGCGCCGAACAGCGCGAGAGGGACCGCCGACGCGACGAGGAGGCGACCCGAAAGGGCTACATCACCGTGCGGTTGAGTTATAAGCGCGTGGTCGAGGAGTGGGCG
This sequence comes from Gordonia sp. NPDC062954, assembly GCF_044543825.1. Lineage (NCBI taxonomy): Bacteria > Bacillati > Actinomycetota > Actinomycetes > Mycobacteriales > Gordoniaceae > Gordonia > Gordonia sp. NPDC062954. Next base: position 53,469 of record NZ_JBITWL010000024.1, read on the forward strand.
GAAGCAGAAAGGACCATCCTCGATCTGGTTCGCCGACGTGAGCACCGCAAGAAGCTACCGACCGGCCGGCGCCGACGTCGTCGGGCGTCTCCACCTGCAGGCTGAGCAGGTTGCCGCGACAACTATCGTCGCCGACGTCCTATGTCGCCGCAGGCGGATACGGCCGCAGCAACCGTCACCGACATCACACTCTCCCTGAGAACCGGCTGAACGATTTTGGCCCTCACGAGGCCATTTGGAACACTGGTCCCCGTGACCCGATCCGCTGAAGTAGCCGCGAACTCTGCCGCGCTGTTCCGACGCGCCACCCAGGTCATCCCCGGCGGGGTCAACTCCCCGGTCCGGGCGTTCTCCGCCGTCGGTGGCGATCCGCGCTTCATCGCCTCGGCGCAGGGTTGCCGACTCACCGACGTCGACGGCAACGAGTACATCGACCTCGTGTGCTCCTGGGGTCCGATGATCCTCGGCCACGCGCACCCCGCCGTCGTGTCCGCCGTGCAGCAGGCTGCGGCCGGCGGGCTCTCCTTCGGTGCGCCCACCTCGTCGGAGATCGAACTCGCCGAGGAGATCATCGACCGGGTCGACCCCGTCGAGCAGGTCCGGCTCGTCAACTCCGGGACCGAGGCCACCATGTCGGCGATCAGGCTCGCCCGCGGCTACACCGGACGCAGCAAGGTCATCAAGTTCGCCGGCTGCTACCACGGCCACGTCGACGCCCTGCTCGCCGACGCCGGGTCCGGCGTGGCCACCCTCGGCCTGCCCACCTCGCCGGGCGTGACGGGAGCCTCCGCCCACGACACACTCGTGCTGCCGTACAACGACCTCAAGGCCGTCGCGAAGGCGTTCGAGGAGTTCGGCGACGACATCGCCGCGGTCATCACCGAGGCCGCCGCCGGCAACATGGGCGCGGTCGCCCCGCACGACGGATTCAACGCCGGCCTGCGCGAACTCACCCGACGCCACGGCGCGCTGCTGATCATGGACGAGGTGATGACCGGCTTCCGCGTCAGCCCGTCCGGTTGGTACGGACTCGAAGGGGTAGGCGGCGACCTCTACACCTTCGGCAAGGTGATGAGCGGCGGGCTGCCCGCCGCTGCGTTCGGCGGACGTGCCGACGTGCTGGAACGACTCGCACCGACCGGTCCGGTCTATCAGGCGGGCACACTGTCGGGGAATCCGGTGGCCGTCGCCGCCGGTCTGGCCACTCTGCGCACCGCCGACGCCGACACCTACCGCGCACTCGACGACAACGCCGACCGCCTCGCCACGCTGCTGACCGACGCCCTCGACGCCGCCGGTGTGGCCCACCGGGTGCAGCGCGCGGGCAGCATGCTCAGCGTCTTCTTCACCGACTCTGGCGACCCGATCGTCGACTACCCGGGCGTCAAGGCCACTGAGACCTGGCGTTTTGCTCCGTTCTTCCATGCACTGCTCGAACGTGGTGTCTACCCGCCGCCGAGTGCGTTCGAGGCCTGGTTTGTGTCCGCGGCGTTGGACGACGATGCTTTCTCACGTATCGCCGGTGCACTGCCGGCAGCCGCGCAGGCCGCTGCCGCAGCGGTCCAGAGCTGACCCGGGGGGAGACACGATGACCAACACGATCGTCCACATGATGCGCCATGGGGAAGTGCACAACCCCGAAGGCATTCTCTACGGCCGGCTGCCCGGCTTCCGACTGTCCGACACCGGACGCGCCCAGGCCAACAAGGTGGCCGGCGCTCTCGCCGACCACGACGTGACTGCCGTCTTCGCCTCGCCGTTGCAGCGGGCGCAGGAGACGGCCACCCCGATCGCCGGCGCGCACGGACTCGAGATCATCACCAACGACGAACTGATCGAGGCCGACAACGTCTTCGAAGGACTGAAGGTGTCCGTCGGCGACGGCGCGCTGAGCAAACCGCGGCACTGGCCCAAGATGCGTGATCCGTTCACCCCGTCGTGGGGCGAGCCCTACATCCAACTGGCCCATCGCATGCTGGCCGCAGCCAACAAGGCCCGCGACGCCGCTCGTGGCCACGAAGCCGTCTGCGTCAGCCACCAACTGCCCGTCTACACACTGCGCCGCTTCCTGGAAGGGCAGCGGCTGTGGCACGACCCTCGCCGGCGGCAGTGTTCGCTGGCGTCCCTGACCAGCCTGATCTACGAGGGCGATGCGCTCGTCGACATCATCTACTCCGAGCCCGTGGGGGCCTCGGACCCGTTGGCCACCGGGGCGTGACCGGCCCGGTGCGATAGGACGAACGTGCGAAAGTTTTCCCTGCTGCTGGCGGTGCTGGCAGTCGTGATCGGTGTGGTCAGCGGCTGCGGTACCGGCGACGATGCGGTCGCGCAGGGAGACACCTTCGAGTTCATCTCGCCCGGCGGCCAGGTGGTCATCACCTACCCGCCGGAGCAGCGCAAACCGGTCGCGGAGGTATCAGGACCTGACCTGATCACCGATGAACCGCTCGCGCTCGGGGACGAGCGCTTCGCCGACAAGGTCGTCGTCATCAACGTGTGGGGCTCGTGGTGCGGGCCGTGTCGCGGCGAGGCCGACGACCTCGAGACCGTCTACGAGAACACCAAAGACCTCGGTGTCGAATTCCTCGGCATCGACCTGCGTGACGACCGGCAGAATGCCAAGGATTTCGTCGCCGACCGCAACGTCGGCTTCCCGTCCATCTACGACTTCGACGGCATCACCCTGGCCGCGCTGACCACCCCGACCTCGGTGGTCCCCACCACCGTCGTACTCGACCGGGAGCACCGGCCGGCCGCGGTGTTCCTCAAGGCCATCACCGCCGAAGAACTCGAGGCGACTGTGCGCCGGGTCGCCGCCGAAGCCCCCGCAGCGACCCCACCGGCCGACACGCCCGCGTCGTCGGCACCGGGCGCGCCATGATCGCGCTCGCCCCGCAGGCCGCCATCGGCGAGACCTTCGCCACCACCGTCTCGTCGGGCCCGCTGCTGCTGGCCCTGGCCGCCTGCGTCGTCGCCGGGCTGGTCTCCTTTGCCTCCCCATGTGTGGTGCCGCTGGTGCCCGGCTACCTGTCGTATCTGGCCGGGCTCGTCGGCGCCGAGGCGCCCGCGGTGACCGTCGGCGAATCCGCCAAAAGCGGCCGGTCGCGGGTGGCACTCGCCGCGGCGTTGTTCGTCCTCGGCTTCACCGTCATCTTCGTCGCGGCCACCGCAACCGTGCTCGGTATCACCAGCACTTTCGTGGTGAATCGTGAACTGCTGCAGCGTATCGGCGGCGTGATCACCATTCTGATGGGGTTGGTGTTCATCGGCCTGGTGCCCGCGATGCAACACGAGTTCCGATTCGCGCCGCGACGGATGTCCAACATCGTCGGCGCCCCACTGCTCGGCGCCGTCTTCGCGCTCGGCTGGACCCCGTGCCTGGGTCCGACGCTGGCCGCGGTCATCGCCACCGCCAGCGGCACCGAAGGGGCCACCGCCGCCAAAGGTGTGGCGCTGATCGTCGCCTACTGCGCCGGACTCGGCATCCCGTTCGTCATCCTCGCGTTCTCGTCGGCGTGGGCGCTGCGCAGCCTCGGCTGGCTGCGCAACCACGCCCGCGCCATCCAGGTCTTCGGCGGCATCATGCTGATCGCCGTCGGCATCGCCCTGGTGACCGGCGCGTGGGACCAGTTCATCGTTTGGGTGCGCGATGCCTTCATCACCGACACGGAGCTGCCCGTATGACCGAGGTGACCACCGACCGCCGCGACACCGCCGACGTCCCGCCGCCGCGCCGTCCGCACTGGTTCCGCCGCCGTGTGTTGTGGCCGGCACGCAACATGTGGCGCTCGCTGACCTCGATGCGCACTGCGCTGATCCTGCTGTTCCTGCTGGCCTTGGCGGCCATCCCCGGTGCGTTGCTGCCGCAACGGTCGCTCAACGAACAGAAGACGCTCACCTACATCGCCGACCACGGGTGGGTCGGCGAGACGATGGACCGGCTGCAGCTGTTCGACGTCTTCTCCAGCGCTTGGTTCACCGCGATCTATGTACTGCTGTTCGTGTCGCTGGTGGGCTGCCTGACGCCGCGGATGATCGAACACTTCCACAATCTGCGGGCCAAGCCGGTGGCCGCGCCACGCAACCTCAAGCGACTGCCGCGGCACGTCACGATCGAGGTCGACGGGGCACCCGAGGAAATCGCTGAGCGGGTGTCGCGGAATCTGCGCGGGTGGCGACGGGTGATCTCGATACGCCCCTCCGCAAGCTCCGGGGCTACTCGGTCAGCGAGGGAGCGCTCGTCGGCAGGTTCCGGGGTCACTCGATCAGCGGGGGAGCGCTCGTCGGTAGGTTCCGGGGCTACTCGATCGGCGGGGGATACGGGGGGCGGGGCCGCGGGGAAACGCCCGGAGGTCGTCGAGGTCTCCGCCGAGAAGGGCTATCTGCGCGAGTTCGGCAACCTGGTGTTCCATTTCGCGCTGCTCGCGCTGCTGGTGTCCATCGCGCTGGGCAAACTGTACGGCTACGAGGGCACCCGCAGCCTGGTCGCCGACGGTGAGCAGGGCCTGTGCAACACGTCGACCGCCGTGTACGACTCGTTCCGGGCCGGCAACCTGGTCGACGGCACCGACCTGCAGCCGTTCTGTATCCGCGTCGACAGCTTCGATGCGACGTTCCTGCCGAACGGTCAACCCGACATGTACAGCTCCGAGGTCCGCTACACCGAGGGGACACCCAGCACCGACGCCTCGACCTGGCCGACCGCCCGCATCCGAGTCAACGAGCCGCTGCGTGTCGCCGGTGACCGTGTGTACGTACTCGGCAACGGCTTCGCCCCGACGTTCACCGTCACCTTCCCGAACGGCGAACAGCGCACCCAGACGGTGCCGTTCGTTCCCGACGAACTTCAGACGATGATGTCGTCGGGAGCCATCCGCTTCGACACCCCGGCCGGGCTGTACCCGAACCCCGACGAACGACGCAACCATCAGATCGCGGTCGAGGGTCTGTTCGCGCCGACCGCCAACTTCCACGGCACCCTACTGACCTCGGCATCGCCGGAGCCGAACGACCCGTACGTGGCCATCCGCATCTACGAGGGTGACACCGGCCTGGACACCGGCCTGCCGCAGAACGCGTACTCCCTGGACCAGTCGCTCATCGATCAGGGACGCCTGCAGCAGCGCGCCCAGGTCAACCTCGGTCAGGGCGATTCGCACACGCTGGCCGACGGCACCGTGGTGCGCTTCGACGGCTATCAACGATGGGTGTCGATGCAGGTGTCGCACGACCCGGCCCAGATCTGGGTGCTGGCGTCGTCGATCGTGATGCTCGGCGGACTGCTGGTGTCGTTGCTCATCCGGCGGCGCCGCATCTGGGTGCGTCTGGTGCCGGTGACCACGTCGGATTCCGGCGAGGAGACCAAACGACGTACGGTAGTAGAGATCGCCGGCCTGGCACGCACCGATCAGGCGGGCTGGGGCGAGGGATTCGATGAGCAGGCGCGCCGCCTGGTGATCGACCCCGACGACCCGGGAGCCGCACGCGCCGCACGGCGTTTGTAGCGGTCGGCCACCAGCGCAGTCAGCAACGAGAGGACGGTGCCATGAACACGGGCTCCATTCAGGTCGACGAGACGCTCGCGCGTTACTCCGACCTTCTGTTCGGCACCGCCATCACGGTGTACGTGCTGGCCATGTTCCTGTTTCTGGCCGCGCTCGCCGGGGCGCGGGCACGCAAACTCGCCCCGGCCGCCGAGATGGTGACCGCCGACGGCGCGACAGTCGCGGTCGACGACCGCGCCCCCGGCCGCATCGACGGTCCCGCGCCGCGTCGCAGCAAGGGCTCGCGGCTGGCGGCGATGGCCTACCCGGTCGTCTTCGTCGGGCTGATCGCGCACATCGCCTCGATCGTGCTGCGCGGTGTCGCCACCGACCGGGCGCCGTGGGGCAACATGTACGAGTTCATCTCGCTGACGTGTGCCGCCTGCGTGGTCGCCGGGCTGGTGGTGCTGCGCAAGCCGGAGCATCGTCCCTTGCTGTCGTTCGTGCTGCTGCCGGTGTCGTTGCTGATGTTCATCGGCGGACGTTGGCTCTACACGCAGGCTGCGCCGGTGGTGCCGGCACTCAAGTCGTACTGGCTGGCCGTGCACGTCTCGATCATCTCGATCTCGTCGGGTGTGCTGTTGGTGTCGGGCGTCGCGAGCATCCTCTACCTGGTCAAGATGCGCTGGGGGGCCAACGCGTCCGACGCCGACGACTCCGCGGATCCGCTGACCGGCAAGGGATTCGTGGCCGGCATGCGCCGCATCGTGGCGCACATCCCCAACGCCGATGCGCTCGACCGGCTGGCCTACAAGTGCGTCGTCTTCGGGTTCCCGCTGTTCGGGCTCGGCGTGATCTGCGGCGCCATCTGGGCCGAGGCGGCCTGGGGCCGGTTCTGGGGCTGGGACCCCAAGGAGACGGTGTCGTTCATCGCATGGGTGATCTACGCGGCCTACCTGCACGCCCGGGCCACGGCCGGGTGGCGCAACAACGCGGCGGCCTGGATCAACATCGCCGGTTTCGTCGCGCTGCTTTTCAACCTGTTCATCATCAATCTGGTGGTGTCCGGGCTGCACTCGTATGCCGGACTCTGATCACGCCGGACTCAAACCGCGGCGGACTCTGATCACTGTGGATTCTGTCCGGTCGGGTTCGGCGCTTCTCCGGGCGGCGGCAAGGTGTCGCCCTGCGCCTGAGCCTGGGCCTTGACCACCTTGAGCAGATCGATCAGCACGTCGATGGTGTCGGGGCAGATCCGCCCCACATCGATACCCGACAGATGAGTGCCGGTGGTCGCCAGCATCTCGACATAGTCGCGTTGCTGCCGCACCCGCTCGAGGTCTTCGTCGGGATTGGCCAGGAAATAGGTGACGCTGACCTCGAACGCACGGGCGATGGCCTCCACCGTCCGGAACGACGGCGTGCGCGCCTTACCGGTCCGCAACTGCGAGATGTAGGCGTCCGAGAGCGAGTAGCCGAGCTCATTGGCGCGCTCGGCGATCTTCTTCCCGGTGTAGGGCGCGCCGTTCTCGTCGCGCGAATGCTCGAACAGATAACCCAGTTTCTCGGCGAAACTGGCATCGTCCTCATGCGCCGGCGTTCGGCGCGCATCACCGGCAGTCACCCTCGTGTATCCCCCGCGTCAACGTCGATCGTTGTGCCTTCACCACCGGTGCGGTCGACCGCTCCCGCTGTCGTCCGAACTACGTCGTGAAACGAGATTACCCTACCTCGGGGTAGGGTACGTGGCCGTAACTTCGGCGCCTGGTCAGGCGTCGTCGCCATCGGACCCGTTGGTGCCACGGGTCCGACGATCGAGGTCACGAAGGAAATCAGGGTCGTCGTCGGGGCCGACGGGACCCGACGGTTTGGCCGGTCGACGAGGTGCGTGTTCGTCGCGCTCGTCCGACTCTCCGAGTTGGGGGCCGAAGGCACGCCACAACAGGAAAGCAATAGCTGCAATGCCGATCAAGGCAAACAGAAACGTCATGGCAACCTCCCGTAAACCAGCGTACGTGAGGTTGCGACGGAGCGGGGCAGAGCCTGCTCAGTGGGTGCGGCGGTTGAGCAGTTCGACGACGTCGGACTCACGGAACCGACGGTGTCCGCCGGGCGTGCGGATGGACCCGAGCAGACCGGAACTGGCCCAGCGGGCGACGGTCTTCGGGTTCACGTTGAACATGGCTGCCACCTGACCGGGCGTCAGGGTGTGCTGACTCGCGAGGCCGGGGGTGATGAGGCCGGGGACTCCGGCTGCGTCGGTGATCGTCACGATGTTCCTCTCTCCGCCTGCAACGATGGCGATCTGGGATCACCTCATGGATACACGCCGGAGTGCCGGGTGTTCGAACAGTCAGGAAACGGTAAAGAGAGTGCAAAACCGGCATTCCCGGCCGCATCTGTCGTCCGAGGGGGCGCCCGGATGGCCGGATAACCCCAGTACCCTGGTGTGCAGAGATCGGAAAGAAGGCGTATTCGTGACAGATCAGAACGCATCCGGGTCCGCCCCGGCACCCAACACCCCGGCACCCAACACCCCGGCAGCCGACGCCCAGGGGGCTGACACCCACGCATCGGCCGGCAGTGTCGCGCTGGCGGTGGCGATGTACACCGTGGCCCGCCTGGCGCTGGTCGTCGTGGTTGCGGCGCTCATCCTCGGGATCGGTGCCCTCGTCGGGGTCGAGGTGCCGCTGCTGGTGGCTGCCGTGTTCGGCGTGCTCATCGCGCTGCCGTTGGGGCTGGTCCTGTTCAAGAAGCTGCGGTTGCGGGTCAACAGTCAGATCGCCGCCGTCGACAATGCGCGCCGAGCCCGGCACGACGACCTGCAGTCGCGGCTGCGCGGCACGTCGGACTGACCCTGTGCAGCCGACCAGGATCGTCGACCACCGTCGCGACCGGACATGGTCGGAGAACGCGGTTCGCCTGATCGAGGCCGACGGCCGTCGCAGTGCCGACACCCATCTGCACCGGCTCGCGCTACCCGACTGGTCACGATGGACCGACGACGCCGGCCGTGACACCGGCATCGAGCTCTACTTGAAGGACGAGAGCACCCATCCCACCGGTTCGCTCAAGCACCGGCTGGCGCGATCGTTGTTTCTCTATGCGATCTGCAACGGGTGGGTCACCGAGGGCACCACGGTGATCGAGGCGTCGTCGGGTTCGACGGCGGTCAGTGAGGCCTACTTCGCCAAGCTCATCGGGGTTCCGTTCATCGCGGTGATGGCCTCGAGTACCTCGCCGGCCAAGACCGCGCTGATCGAGCGGGAAGGCGGACGTTGCCACTTCGTCGACCGGCCCGGCGACGTCTACGCCGAGGCGTTGCGGCTCGAGGCGGAACTCGGCGGTCACTTCATCGACCAGTTCACGATGGCCGAGCGCGCCACCGACTGGCGCGGCAACAACAACATCGCCGAGTCGATCTTCGCCCAGATGGCCGAAGAGGATCATCCGATCCCGACCTGGATCGTGGTTGGTGCAGGGACCGGCGGGACGTCGGCGACGCTGGGCCGCTACGTACGGTATCGGCGCCACCCCACCTGGCTTGCGGTGGTGGACCCACAGAACTCGGTGTTCCTACCGGCCTACGACACCGGCGACGGTGCCCTGCGCTCGGAGCTCGGCTCCCGGATCGAGGGGATCGGGCGGCCGCGGGTGGAGCCGTCGTTCGTCTCCCAGGTGATCGACCGGATGATCGGCGTTCCCGACAACGCGTCCATCGCCACCGCCCGACTGTTCAGCGACCGACTCGGCCGTCGCGTAGGCGGCTCCACCGGCACCAACCTGTGGGGTGCGCTGCAGATCGTCGCCGAGATGGCCGCGCAGCGTCAGCCGGGCAGCGTGGTCACCCTGCTGTGTGATTCGGGCGATCGGTACGCCAACACCTACTTCGACGACGACTGGCTGAGCCGGCAGGGATTCGACCTGACCGAGCCGACGGCCGTCCTCGACGAATTCTTGGCCTCCGGCCACTGGACCGGGGCCACCGCCTGACCGGCCGGTGCACACTCAACGGAAAACAGCGCACACTCAACGGAAAACAGCGCCCACTCAACGGAAAACAGCGCCCACTCAACGGCAGCTTCGTCGAGTGGGTGCCGTTTCTCGTCGAGTGGGTGCCGTTTCCTGTTCACTGGGCGCCGTTTTCCGTCGAGCGGGCACTCGATCCGACTAAGGGCACCCTCACCGTCGTCCGATACCATGACCCGCGTGAGCTCTCTCGCGGATGAATCCCTGGTCAAGGCCGTCGATCTAGTGCGCGAGTACCAGATGGGCGATCAGCGGGTACGGGCCCTCGATGGGCTCGACCTGACCCTCGACGGCGGCCAGTTCGCGTCGATCGTCGGCCCGTCGGGTGCCGGGAAGAGCACGCTGTTGCATGTGCTCGGCGCACTCGACACCCCGACCTCGGGCACCATCACGGTCGACGGCACCGACCTCGGCTCGCTCGACGACGACGACGCGTCGGCCTTTCGCCGCCATCGCGTCGGCTTCGTGTTCCAGTTCTTCAACCTGGTGCCGACGATGTCGGCGTGGGAGAACGTTGCGTTGCCGCGCCTGCTCGACAGTCAGTCGCTACGCAAGGCCAAACCGCGTGCCGTCGAGTTGCTCGAACGCGTCGGCTTGGGGGCGCGCGTCAATCACCGTCCGTCGGAACTGTCCGGCGGGCAGATGCAGCGCGTCGCCATTGCCCGATCGTTGATCATGGACCCGACCATCCTGCTGGCCGACGAACCGACCGGCAACCTGGACTCCAAGACCGGTGACTCGGTGCTCGAACTGCTCTCCGAGGTGGCCCACGACACCCCGAACCGGCTGGTGGTGATGGTGACCCACGACGCGCACGCCGCCGACGTCGCCGACACCACCATCACGGTGCGGGACGGGAAGATCGCGTGAGTCGATCGTCGCCCCGTACGCTGCGTCCGGTGCGGTCGGTGGCGTCCGGGCTGTCGCGGATCCGGGTGCTCAACTTGCGCGAGATCCGCACGCATCGGCTGCGGATGGTGACCTCCCTGCTCGTGGTGGTCGTCGCGTCGGCGCTGCTGATCTCGGTACTCGGGCTGTACGGCTCGCTGACCGAATCGGTGCGCCAGGTCAACGCGGCCATCAGCGGTTCCGCTCAGGTGGAGGTCGCGGCCATCGCCGACTCCGGCATCGACGACGAACTCCCTGCCGAGATCCGCCGCGACGTCCCGGACGCGAAATCGGTGGTACCGCTGATCCGCGACTCGGTGGTGATCGACGACCGCAACATCGCCTTGCTCGGGTCGGATTTCCGCGTCACCGCGCTGTCCGGTGATCTGCAACAAGCCGTCTCTCAACAACAATCGCAGGGCATCGACGAGGGTGATCTCGACAACGGGATCGTCGCCGGGTCGGCCACCGGACTCACCGAAGGCCAGCGCCTGTCCATCAATGGTGTTGATGTACAGGTCATCTCGGTGATCGGCGGCGATCAGGCCGACGTCCTCAACCGCGGCAACTTCATCTTCGCCTACCTCGGGCTCGCGCAGCGGCTGGCGGCCCAGGAGGGCAAGGTCGACTCCATCCTGATCGTGGCGCAACCGGGCGCCGACATCGCCGCGGTGAAGTCGTCGGTGGCCGATGTCGTGGACGGCCGGGCCGTGGTGGTGGACCCCGACTTCCGCGCCGCGCAGGCCGAGACGGCGAGTTCGGTGACACGTGATGCGACGCTGCTGGTCTCGCTGATTTCGTTGGTGATCGCCGGCTTCCTGGTGTTCAACACGATGAACATGGCGGTCGCCTCGCGTCGGCAGTCGTTGGCGATGATGCGTGCGCTGGGTGCGCGCCGCGGTCACCTCGTCGGCGACCTGCTCGGTGAGTCGGCGTTGTTCGGTCTGGTCGGTGGTGCGCTGGGCGTGCCGGTTGGCGTTCTCGCCGGACGTTGGGCGATCGGTCGCATCCCCGAGGCCAACCCCGATCAGATGGCGACGGCGGTGAGCTATCACCTCGCGTGGTACGCGCCCGTGATCGCCATCCTCGCGTGCATATTCGCCTGTGTCGCAGCGACGACGCTGGCGGCCCGATCGGTGTTCGCGGTGTCCCCGGTGGAAGCGATGGTCGCCGGCGAGGTCGCCGACGGCACCGGCAAGAACGGTCGCGGCGTGTGGATCTCCGGGATCGCCGGTGTGGTGCTGCTGGTGGCGTCGTGGTTCGTGGCCGTCGGCGTCCCCGGCCGCCCGGCCATCCTGGCCGGTGCGGTGTTCGCCGTCGGCGGGCTCTTGCTGTGCTACGCGCTCACCGTGCCGTTGGTGGCGCTGGTGGTGGGACTGTCGCGCCGCTTCGGTGGTCCCGGTCAGCTTGCCGCCGTCAACGCCGAACGTGCGCCGCGTCGGGCCTGGGCGACGCTGATGACGGTGGCGGTCGCCGTGGCGGTCGGGATGGGCACCTCGGGTGCACTCGACAACCTGGTCAGCTCGATCTCCGGCTCGCTCGACGGCTTGGCCGACCCGGACTTCTACGTGTCCTCGGCCGACAGTGGTGGCCTGCCGGTGGGTCCCGCATTGCCGGCCGAGATCGCCCCGGCGGTGGCGCAAGTCCCCGGGGTGACGCAGGTGGTCGGCGCGCAGTGGGCGTCGATCAACGTCGACGAGGCCAAGATCTACGTGCAGGGACTGGAACCGAACTCGTTGGCGCCCTTCGTGAAGAAGGCCGATCCCGAAGCCCTGCAGCAGGTACTCGCCGGGAACGGCATGCTGATGTCCACCGTACTGGCCCGCACCCTCGACGTGGCCGAGGGCGACACGCTGCGGATGGCCACCCCGACCGGCTTTCGCGATGTGGTGGTGCGTGATCTGGTCAACTACATCTCCATGGGTTCGGGTACGGCCGCGATGAGCAACGAACAGCTGTCGGAGTGGTTCGACCGTCCGGGCGACACCTACCTCCAGGTGTCCACCGACCCGGCGGTCGACCAGGACCGGATTCGCGCCGACCTCGAGGCGGTCGCCGCCGAGTACCCGTTGCCGGGCAACCGGATCGCCGATGTGCACTCCGGGACCGAGGCGCTCGAATCCGCGCAGGCCGAGGCCGAGCAGGCCGGCGCCTTCACCGTCGCCATCCAATGGATCGTCGCGCTCGCCGCTGCCGTGGCACTGCTGAACACGCTGCTGTTGTCGGTGATCGAACGTCGCCGTGAACTCGGCGTGCTGCGCGCGATGGGTGCCTCGCGGAAGTTCGTCTCCCGGATGGTGGTCGCCGAGGCCGCCGGGGTCGCGCTCATCGGATCGCTGACCGGCGTCATACTCGGTGGGGCTCTGCACTTCTTGTCCGACAAGATCCTGTCGGCCACCACCTCGATCGACATCGCGTACTCACCGCGCCCGTCGACGTTGATCTTCGTCGCGGTCGCCTGTGGCCTGTGCATCGTGGGCGCACTGGTCCCGGCAATGCGGGCCTCCCGGATGAACATCAGCGAATCCATCCTCGACGAATAGCGCCGCCCACCTCGCGGTGGCGGCGTTCTGTCGGTGGTCGTCGGACAGGTCCGAGCCGCCCCAGTGTTGGCGCCGCTTGTCGGTGGTCGAGTGGGTTCGGCCGGTTGCTGGGGTGGTCGCCGTCTGTCGGTGGTCGGACAGGTCCGAGCCGCCCCAGTATTGGCGCCGTTTTGTCGGTGGTCGAGTAGGTCCGAGCCGCTAGGCGAGGGCCGTATCGAGACCACTCCCGCCCAACCACTCAGCCCCGCACCACATCCAGTCCGGCATGCGCCAGGAAGCGCTCGAACAGCACGTCGCAATCGTCGGCAGCGGCGTCGGTTCGCGCCGCGATCGACGCTGCCAGCGCCTCGAGATCCACCCTGTCCTCCGACATATCCGATCGCGTCCCGGAGAAACCGTCGCGCCAAGCGACAAAGCACTCCGGGTCGATCTCGGGGTGGAACTGCACGCCCAGATGCGGTCCGCTCACGAAGGCCTGCACGCCCGCCTCGTTGCGGGCGATGACCCCCACGTCGTCGGGCACGGTGATCGTGTCGTAGTGGTATTGCATCCACGGCCCTTCGGCCACCAACTCGGGCCGCGTCGAGGTCACGGGAACGAAACCGTGTTCGGGTCGGCTGCTCACGGCGACCGTGCCACCCAACGCGCTGGCCAGGATCTGCCCGCCGAAACAGATGCCGTAGATCGGTACGCCAGCGCCGATGGCCGTACGCAGGTACTCGCGCTCTCGGCCGATCCACGACAGCGATTCGTCGTGCACCGAATCGGTGGAGCCCGTCACCACCACCAGATCCACCTCGCCCGGCGCGGGCAACGGCTCGTCCTCGTCGGCGGCCACGATGTCCACGGCGATGCCGCGACGCTCCATCGCCGGCAACAGCGACCCGACGATGGCCCGCCGGTACTCCGGCAGCACATTGTGTACCAGCGTCAATGCTCGCAATCCCATCTCGCGGAGCCTACCGGCCCACGGTCGCCGCGGCCCGACAACCATGCCGGCGCCGAAACCGGAGGAACCGTTGCCCCCGCTGGTGCGTCCAAATGACCGACGACACGTTTCGTCGCTCATGTTCTCGCCGGCTTGGTAAGGAGCCCCCGATGCCACTTCCGTCCCCCGATGTACTCCGCGTGATGCCCGCCGAGATCGCCGCGGGGGTCGGCACCTGGCGGGCCGAGGCGAGGCGTATCTCGACGCTCGAACTGATTGCCCGACAGGATGATGCGGTGCCACCCGTTGCGCAGGGGCGGACCATGCGGGCGCTGCTCGACGCCGACGATGCCCTCCGGAGCACGGCCGAGTCGCTTTGCGGGCGACTCCAGGAGATGAGCGTCGTGCTCGCCGGGTTGGCGGCCGCGGTGACCGACACTGACGATACGTCGGCCAGCCGTCTGCGGATCGAGCGTTGATGCGGCCGACGATCCCAGAGCTCCGTCAGTGGCGACCCGCGGCGATTTCCGCAGCCGGCGCCGCAGCCCAGGCTGCGTCCGACCTCGTCGACGCCGCGACGCGCAGGATCGTTCGAGCAGTCGATGCAACCACCTGGTCGGGTGTGACCGCCGTCGCCGCAGAGCGATTCGTCGACGACACCGACGTGCGGGCCCGACAGATACGTCGCATGTTGGTCGAGATCGCCGAGGAGGCCGCCCGAGCCGGCGCCGATCTCGCCCGGGCGCGCGCGGTGGTGCTCGGTGAGGTCGACGGCGTGATCGCCGACGGCTATGCCGTGACCGATGACGGCCACGTCACCGGTCGGGACGGACCCGACGAGCGCTCGAGAACGGCCGAAGTGCGAATCCGCAATGGAATGAACGTCATTGATGCCGTCGACGAGCACTGTGGCGCGCGGATCGACGAACTGGTGGCGGCCATTCTGGGCGCGGCGATCCCGGCGGGCGGTGCCGCCGAGGTCACGCTGCCCGACGGCAGCACTGCCGACGCCGACCGCGTGGTGACCGCGCTGACTCGGATGACGCCGTCGACGCGCCGCGAGTTCCTGTCCCGGCTGGCCGAGGAGGATCGGCTCCGGATCGCCGCAGCCGATCCGGGTGTGGTCGGCAACCTCGATGGCATCGATTTCGAGTTACGCTCTGCCGCGAACGATCTCGCCATCCGTGCCGCGCTGGAGACCGAACGGCTCGCGGGTCGGGCCGACGGCGTGCGGGCACGCCGACTCGAGGATCTGCTCCGACTGCTCGCCGACGGCCGTCGACGCCGGTTCATCGCCTTCGACAACGCCCGGGGCCACGTCATCGAGATGGTCGGGGAGGTGCGTGCGGACACCCGCAATGCGGCGGTGCTGGTGCCCGGCACCGGCTCGGGTCTCGATACCATCGATCAGAGCGTCGCCGCGGCAACAGAACTCGCGCACGCCACCGGTGGTCCCGTATTCGTCTATCTCGACGGTGATCTGCCGCAGACGATGGGCTACGAGGGTCTCGACGATGCGCTCGGTGCGGGCGCGCTGGCGGGTTCGCTGGCCGGTCCACTGGGGCACGCGCTGGGTGCCGCCGCCGCGGTGGCGGAATCCCTCGACGGCTCGGCGGCCGATCCGCGGTTCGCGCGTGAGATGGCGCCCGGCCTCGTCGGGTTCGCCGCGGAGCTCGACGCCGAGATCGCCGAACGCGCGCCCGGGGCGGCGGTGACCGTGATCGGGCATTCCTACGGCGGATCGGTGGTCGGTTCGGCCGAGCAGCTCGGGCTGCGCGCCGACCGGGTGGTGTATGCGTCGTCGGCGGGCACCGGCGTGTTCGACGGCCCGTGGCGCAACGCGAACCCCGCCGTCGAGCGCTACTCGCTGACCGCGCCGGGCGATCCGATCCAGTGGGTGCAGGCACTGTCGGGAAATCCGCACGGCGACGACCCGGACTCCGCGCCCGGGGTGTTCCGGATGGACACCGGCTTTCACGCACCCGGCGCCGACGGCTCGCGCTCACCGGTCGCGGGTGTCGACGGACACGGCGACTACTGGCGTGACCCGGACTCCGACGCCTTCCGCAACATCGTGCGGGTCGTCGTCGGGGAGCGTCCCACCGGCTACATCGAGCGACAACCCGATATCGGGCTGCGCCTGCCCTGGTGAAGCGGCGGCCGCCACTCGTATCCGTCGTCGTTCGACAGGTCTCACGCGGGTCGGGTCGGCGACCGCGGGCCGACCGGGAGGACGCGGCCCGTCGACGAGTCGCGCGAGCCGAACCGACCTGCGCGAGTCGATCGGACCTGCGCGAGCAGCCCGTGTCAATAATTCTTGACAACCGAGGTTTGTCAACTTAACCTGACACCATGCACGACGAACAGAACCCGGCCGATACGGCCGATCGCGACACCTCCGGACTCGCCGGTGCTGCCGCGAGCGACGACCCGGCACGGGGGCTGGCCGCCGTCCGCGCGTTGCGCACACTGGCCGACCGACTTGAGGACGTACAGGTGGCCAACGCCCGCGCCCACGGCTGGAGCTGGCAGTCGATCGCAGAGGTTCTGCAGATCAGCCGCCAGGCCGTGCATCAGAAACATGCACACCGCGAGGTCCGCGACAGTGGGCCGAAAGGAGACACGAACAATGTTTGAGCGATTCACACGCGACGACAGAATGCTCATGGCCTTCGCCATGCAAGAAGCCGGCGACCTCGGTCATCGGCACCTCGGTAACGACCACCTCATCCTGGGCATGCTCTGCAATGCCCGCAGCCCGCTGTTCACGCTGCTCGCCGAGCAGGGGCTAACCCTGCCGACGGCACGTGACGCGGCGCGGAGGTATCACGCCGAGCACGACGACGAGTCCGAGGCGACAGCGTCGGACTCCGAGGAGGAATCGACGCAACAGCGCTACGACGAAGATCGAGAGGCCCTGCGCAGCATCGGCATCGACCTCGACAAGGTTCGCGAGGCGGTCCGAGGCCGGTTCGGCGAGGATCTGTCCGACGGCTGGGCTCGACGCCCCGATCGTGGCCCCGGCGGTCGGCGCGGTCGCGGGCGTGGACGTGGGCCCGGTCACCGGCATGGCCACGGACCTCACCGCGGGTGCGGCCCCGACGGCGGACGTCCCGACGACTGGGGTCCCGAGATGCGCGGACCCGAGGGCTGGGGTCCGGGCGGCTTTGGCCCCGGTGGCCCCCGCGGCCCATTCGGCGCCGGCGGCCCCTTCGCCGACGACGGACCGTGGGAGCCCGGTCGTGGACGGCGCGGGCCCCGGGGCCGGGGCAGCCGTCCGCGCTTTGCCGGTCCCACGCGCTCGGCGCTGGCGCGCGCGCTGGAGATCGCCCGCGAGCGTGGCGATCGTCGGCTGCGCCCGGAGTACCTGCTGCTGGCGATCATCGACACCGCCGACGACGCGTCGCGCGCGGTGATCGAGTCGGCCACCACACCCGAAGGCCTGAAGGTGGCCGTCTGGGCGAGTCTGCCTGACGTCGAGGTGGAGATCTGACCGGAGCGCCACCGCGCCCTGCGAGTGAGGCCAACGTGTCGCCCAACGGCGCGTTGGCCTCACTACGCTGCGCGGTTGAGCCCATACCCACACTCGAACTAATGTTCGAGTGTGGGTATGCAGTGGATCGGCGGCGACAGCGGCCAGCCACGACGGCCGGTGTTCTTCCCCGTCGGTCACAAGGCGGTGCTCATCGACCTCAACGCGCTGTATCCACAGACGCCACACCACACCGGTGAGTACTTCCCCGACGGTCTGCAGATCCGGTCGGTCCACCTCGGCGTGCTCACCGCCTGGGCACGCTCGGAGTGGGGTGAGTGGTACGGCAAGGTCACCTACACCATCACCGCGCGGGACCGCCAGGAGAAGGTGACCCACTGGGTACCGGGCTGGGCGTTGCGGCCGGCCGACCCCGGACGCCGGCCCGCATCGTGAGTGGTCACGATTTTGTTTTCGAATGCAAACAAATCGCATTCCCCGTAATTTGTGAAAACGGTCGTCGAATGCGCATGTCGTGCGAAGGAATGAAACAAAACGGTGACTTCTCTGCGCTTGTGTCGGAGCCATAAGCGATGATGGTGGACATGACCGAACCGCCGCCCAGGGTATGGCGAATCGGAGTCGTGGACGACCATGAGCAGATTGTCCGCGGTTTGCGGGCCACCCTCGACGAACAGTCGGATATGGAGCTCGTTGCCGGCGCGGGAACCGTGAATACGTTGCTCGCCATGGCCACCGAGCTCGACCTGGTGCTGCTGGACCTTCGTCTCGGCGACGGGACGTCGCCGATCGCCAACATCGAGGCGTTGCGTGCGGCGGGTATCCCCGTCCTCGTCTACACCTCGGGTGACGAGATGTTCATGGTGCGCCAGGCCGCGAGCGCCGGAGTGATGGGCGTGGTCCGCAAGAATGCCCGCGAAGCGGAATTGCTCGATGCCATGCGGCGCGCGTTGTCCGGTGACACCGTCCCCAGTATCGATTGGGCGGCGGCCATCGATTCCGATCCCGGATTCGTGGATCTGTCGCCGCAATTGCGTCGAGTTCTCGAGTTGTACGCGGCCGGGGAATCGTCGGCGCGGGTGGCCAGAGAATTGAACATCTCCACCGAGACCGTCACCGACTACGTCAACCGCATCCGCGGGCGCTACAACACCGCCGGCCGGCCCGCGCCCACCAAGACAGATCTCTACAAGCGCGCGATCGAGGACGGATGGCTGCCGATACCCCGGCGCTTCCGTCGGTGACCGACGCGCGCGACGAACGCGACGAGCAGGCCGGCCGCCGCATCCTGCGGCTGATGTCGGGCTTCGTCGCCGTCGGCTACCTCGCCTACGCGTTGATGACCTCGTCGTTGGTGATCGACTCGACCGCGGTGATGCAACCCTGGTGGACCGTGCTCGCGGTGATCCTCACCTTCGGCACGGGGTTGGCATTGGGGCCGGCGGGCCGCTGGGCCGATGTCCGTGGCATCCGACTCGTCGCCGCGGTGGCGGCGTGCGGGTACGCGCTGTCGCTGGCCCTGTGGTGGTTCGCGTGGTCGGGAGCCGAACTCAACGTGGTCGGTGGGATCTGGATGTCGCAGTTCCCGGGGCTCGCGGCGATCGCCGCCGCCCTCGCGTTCCGACCGATGATCGCCTTCGGCTACCTGGTCGTCGTCAACTCGGCGGTCATCGTCGTCAGTCACGTCCTGCGGCCGGCCGATCTGAACGGACCGTTGTTCGTCGACATCGCCTGGGGATGTTCCTATTCGCTGATCTTCGTGTCCGCTGCGGTGATGGCCATCCGCACAGCGGGCATTCTCGACCGCACGCGGTCGGAGGCATACCGCGCCACCGCGGCCGCAGCTGCCGCGGATGCGCGGTCGACCGAGCGCAGCCGGTTCGATGCGCTGACCCACGACAATGTGATGTCAACGCTGCTGACGGCGTCGCGTCGCGGCGGATCGCCCGAACTCGCCCAGGACGCGCGGGCGGCACTGGCCGCCGTGGAGCGTGCCGCGGTCGGCGACAGCGCAGACGCTGTGGGCGGAAATGACGCGATCAGCCAGGTGCGGGCGGCGGTGGGGCTGGTGGATCCCACGCTGACCGTGGCCGTAGACGCCGACGATGCGCTGCCAAGCTACCCCGGCGAGGCGGTGTCGGCGATCGCGTCGGCCACCGCCGAGGCCGTGCGCAACAGTCGTCGGCATGCCGGTGCGGGCGCGACCACGACGGTGACAGTGACGGCATCAGCGTCGTCGCTGCGCGCAGAGATCCGCGACGACGGGCGGGGCTTCGACCCGACACACATCCCGGCCTCCCGGCTCGGGATCGCGGTCAGCATCCGCGGCCGGATCCGGCGGATCGAGGGTGGTGACGCCGCCGTCATGTCACGCCCCGGCGGCGGCACCCGGGTCGTCGTGGAGTGGTCGGCATGATCACCCACGACGTGCGCGACCTCATCGGCATGCGACAACCCGGCGCGTGGCTGGTGGCCGGCGCGTTCCTGTTGTCCACCTGGTCCACCATCGGCTACATCGTCGTCCGGCAGCCGGGGGAGTGGTCGCCGGTCCTGGCAGGTGTCATCCTGACCGCGGCGGTCATTGCGATCCTGCAGGTCCCCGGCGATCCGCTGCCGCTGCCGACGACCATCGCGCTGGCCGCGGCCGGGCCCACCGCCTGTGCGCTCGCGCTGTGGGGTTCTTCGGGCCTCGACGCCGGGTGGACGT
Organism: Gordonia sp. NPDC062954; assembly: GCF_044543825.1. Taxonomy (NCBI): domain Bacteria; kingdom Bacillati; phylum Actinomycetota; class Actinomycetes; order Mycobacteriales; family Gordoniaceae; genus Gordonia; species Gordonia sp. NPDC062954. The sequence continues at coordinate 73,540 of NZ_JBITWL010000024.1, forward strand.
CCTCGCTGATGGTGATGTGGGCGCACAGCGGGATCACCGCGGTCTACTGCTTCATGTGTGTCCGGGGGCGGTTGCTCGCGCCGTGGATCGGTCTCATCGCGGCCTCTGCCGTCTACGCGGTCTGGGCCGAGAGTCTCGGACGGTCGCCGGTGGGTGCGTTGACGATGGTCGCGGTCAATTTCGCGCCGCTCGTCATGGGCACGCTGTTCTCCCGCACCCTGCGGCCGACCGCGCGTGCGGTGTTCGCCCTGCGCGCCCAGACCATCACGCAGGTGGCACGGCTGTCGGCCGACGCTGCCGCCGACGAGGAACGGTCCGCTCAGGTCGCCGTGCTCGACAATCTGGCGCGGCCGATGCTCGAACGCATCGCTTCCGGTGCGGTACTGACCGCCGACGAGCGCATCGAGTGCGCGTTGCTCGAGGCGCACCTGCGGGACCGGCTGCGGGCTCCGCTGATGTCGGCGCTCGACCTCGACGAGCCGGCCTACGAGGCCCGCGCGAAAGGGGTGGAAGTGGTGTTCATCGACGATTCGGACGCACGCGTCGACGGCCAGGATTCCGATCCGATCGACTCGCGGGTCGCCTCAGCGGTCAGCGATCTGGCCGGCACGGTGCTCGCCGAGGCGCGAGAAGGGCAGGTGTTCGTGCGGGTGGCGCCCCCGCACGGTTCCATCGCGGCTTCGGTGCTGCATCGTCGACGCGACGGCAGCAGTGTGCGCTCCGAGATCGACAAGACCGGCGGCATTCGTTCGTTCAGCTGACCCCTGGCCTGGGGGCACGAAAACATGTGTCTGTTCCTGTATGTGACGGGCGCCTAGTTTGATCTGCAGGAGCTCTGCGCGTGTGAGGAATGTAATGATGACGAACGCAATTGTCCGGGAACACCGTTCATCCCCGGTGCTGAGCGACCGTGAGGTCGATGTGCTGGTCCGGTGGGTCGCCGACCGGCCCATGCGTGAGATCGCCCGGGAACTGTTCATCACCGACGCCACCGTGCGTACCCATCTGGTCCGTATCCGCGGCAAGTACCGCGCCGCCGGGCGTCCGGCCACCACCAAGATCGCATTGCTCGTGCGCGCGATCGAGGACGGCTACACCTCGATCAACGAGATCGCGGCAAGCGTCGGTCGGGCCAACGCGCCGACGGTCACACGCTGTGACGCCGCCGTGCGGCCAGGTCGCCTCGCCGGCTGATCCGGGGCCGGTGTCATCCGGCCGAACGAACCGCGGTGTCACGATTCGCACATTTCGATAACAGAACCGCGCCGAGATCCGGGCGGTGGGCGATTGCGGGCGTCGTTCTTGTCACCATGAGACACCGATCCCGAACCCCCGAACGAGGGCCCGATGACGATGTCTCGTGCCGACACCGACGCGCTCGCCGACGGTGACCCCGCGCGGCGCCCGACGCTGCGCATCGCACTCGCCATGCGCGGCGGGGTGAGCATGGCGGTGTGGATCGGGGGTGCGGTCGCTGAACTCGATGTGCTGCGGCGCGCCCTGCTCGAACCCGACACCGATCCGGTGTGTCCAGACGACGCCTGCCCGGCCGACGCCCGAGCCGCCTGCCCACGCCGGATCGCTCGCGCTCACCGCGCCCAGATCTACCGACAGATGGTCCACGCGGCCGGCCACGACCATGTCGAGTTCGACATCCTCGCCGGCGCGAGCGCGGGCGGCCTGAACGCGATCCTGTTCGCCCTGGCCCAGTCCTACGGCGTGGCCACCGACGACATCGTGCTGCGCATGTGGAAGGACCGCGGCGGACTGTGGGATCTGTTGCGACGTCCGGGAGTGGGTCGGGTGCCGTCGATCCTGCGTGGCGACGACCAGTTCCTCACCATCGCTGCCGACACCCTTGCCGAGATCGCCACTGCCGGCGTCGCCGATGGCACGGCGCAGACCGCGGTGGACCGATTGACCGTGGAGCTCGCGGCCACCGTGTTGCCTGATCCGCAGGAACCGAACCTCAGCAATCAGGCCGGGTTCACCTTCATGCGGCGACCTGGGGGCCTGACGACCCGCTTCTCCACCATCCCGGGCCTCTCCGACGGCCTACTGTCGGACGAGCGGCGTGCACCCGTTCTCGGCCGGATGGCGTTGGCCGCGCGCGCCACGTCGTCGTTCCCCGGCGCGTTCGAACCGGCGTCGGTGCATTCGATCACCGAGGACCCCCACAACCACGACGGCATGCCCGGCGATCACGTGTGGAACATGGCGCCGGTGTTCCCGTACGCCCGGTCGGCCACGCTCGCCGACGATGTGCGCCGACGACTCGGGCGCGACCGCGACCGCTTCGACGTCGTCGACGGCGGGGTGTTCGACAACATCCCGATCGACCGGGCGTTGCGAGCCATTCAGCGCGCCACCGCCACCGAGGAATCACGTCGGCACCTGATCTATCTGGACCCGCAGCCCCCGGCGGCGACATATCCGACCATGTTGCCCGACGACGTCCGCTTCGATCCGGTCGGCGTCGACTGGGTACAGGTCATCCGGGCATCGATGGCGTTGCGCACCCGCACCGAGACCGCCGACGACGAGATCATGGCGGTACAGCAGTACAACGAGCGCTGCGCGTCGGTGGCGCATCGGCTGACGTCGCTGGCCGAGGTGCTCGATCCGGCGGTCCCGACCGACCCCGACTCCTGGCTCCCCGCCTACCTCGACGCTCGGATCGGCCGGGACATCCCGGCCATCGCCGAACTGCTGCGCAATCCTCGAGAACACTTCTGCGTGCCGCCGTTCGGCGGCGCCGACCTCCCCGACGAGCTGCCGGATCCGGACGCGGTACCGGCGGCGGTCACCGAGGTCTACGACGGATTCCGCAGCGACACCGGCAGCGTCGCCCGCGACACCTTCATCTCCGGTGACGTCGACGGCCTTGCCGACACCGCGGTCCTGCTGATCGCCTGGATTCAGGCTCTCGGTCAGCAAGCATCGGCAGACCTGGTGCGCAGCAAGAACATTCTCTATCGGTGCCTGGCCATGCTGCTGTATGTGCGGCACGAGACCACCTACCGCAGCATACTGCTGCGCGACGACGCCACGGTGCTCTTGGCATGTCGGCTCGAGGCTGCCCTGGAAAGTCAGGGTGGTTGGCGGATCGACGACGAGCTCGCGGCGGCGATCACCACGGCCCCGTCCGGCGAAACGGCAAGTGACGGCGAGTTCTACGGACTGCTGGCGCAGATGGGTGCGCGCCGAACCGACGGCGGGACAACACTGTTGCCGACGATCCGCACGGTCCTCGACTCAGAACTGCGATGTATCCGCGCCGCGACGAGCAGCCTGCCTGACCGAGCCGGGCTCGGTATCTACGGGGTACTCGCCGACATCGCCGATCCCAGCGCGTTTCACCTCGTGCGCCTGTGCCTGCCCGCCGGGATTCCGACGACGACGGCGTCGGGGGTGACGTTCTCCACGATCACTGGTGACACAGCGGGAACCGAGGTGCACGGGATCGACCTCACGCCGCTGCGGAAGGCCGCTGCGCGCAAGCAGGTTCAGCAGTGGGTGCGCAAGAAGGTCGATCCGGCAGAGATCAATGCGACGATCATCGACGACCTGGTGACGCAGACCAGGACACTGTCGCGCGCCGACATGAAACTCGCCGGAACCGAGCTGGACCGCTTCGGTGGTTTCCTGTCGAAACGGTGGCGCGAGAACGATTGGTACTGGGGTCGGTTGGATGCCGCCACCGGCATCGTGAAGCTGCTCGGCGACCTGGGCGTGCCCGCGCCACAGCCGAAAGACGATCCGCGGCGGCTCATCCTGGCCGAAGGCGACGAAACATGCCGCACCGGAACCGATCCTGCGGCCGAGTCGTTAAAGCGTCGACTGGCCACGGTGGGCGGGGAGACGTTGCCGGATCTACCCGCGCTGTACCGGTTCGCGCTGGTGTCGCGGATCCTGCCGCTGGTGGTCCGCGGCCTGCAGCCGTCGTCGCGGTCGGGTGGATTGGTGAGTCGGGCGCTGCGCCTGGTGGCGTTGATCCTGGTGCGCCCGTTGGTGGTGATCGCCTGTCTGTTCGCCGACCCGCTGCGCCTCATCGGTGCCCTGGCCGTCACCTGCACCGCGGCGGCACTGTTGGGTGCGGCGGTGACCGGCATGGCGGGGCAGCGGGTTTTTCTGGCGGTGATCATCGTGATCGGTGGGTTGTCGATGGTGCTCGGGCGTGGTGTGCGGCGCCGATGGCGGGTCGTCGCACAGCATTTCGACGCCGCTCGGCCCCAGCGCCTCGACTCGGGAATCCGCGAGAAGCGTTTCGGTGTGTGGCCGCAGGTGATCGCCGACTCCCGACGACGCGCGGCCCGACGCTACTGGGCGAACATGGTGGTGGGTCTGGTGTTCGTGGCCGGCGGGGCCTGGATGTTCCTGCGGCCGCCGTGGTGGCTGGCCGTCGGCTCGGAACTGATGGTGATGGTGGTGGCTGCGTGTGGTCTGTTGGCCTGGTGGTTGTATCGCCGGTCGGTGACCGCCGGACGGCCGGCCCGCCCGTCCGCGGGACGGATCGCGGCGATCGTGGCCACCGGCGTCCTCTACGTGATCGCCGCGATGGGGGCGACGTTGCTCGCCTGGTATCCGTGCACGGAAAATACCGCGAGCGAGGGCTGCGCCGAACCCGCCGACGTCATAGACGCGCTACCGGCCTGGGCAGAGGCGATCCTGCAGTGGGGTGTGGCGCAAAACGGTCATGCCGACCGGCTGATGCTGGCGACGATCGTGACGGTGGTGGTGTCGGCGACGGTCCTCGCGCTGATCAGCGTGTGGGGCTGGACGCCCTGGTACTGGATGACCGGTGAGGCCGTAATCGTCGCCACGCTCGCGCTGCTCGGACTGGTCATCGTCGCCGCTATTGATGGGCTGGCCAACCCGCTGACGGACCTGGCGCCGGTCGCGGTCTGGCTGATCGGCATGGGGGTGCTGCATCAGCTGACCAAACCCATCCACGCCCGGCTGCTGTCGGCGTCGGGACTCGATCTCGTCCGCGAACGCCGACGGCTGTTGGCGGAGATGATCGAGGACTGGCGCACATGACCGCAGCCAACGAGATGAGCACCGCGTGCGGCAGGGAGTTCAAGCCGGCGCACGCGGTGCTCGGTGTTCTCGTCATCCGGCTCACCCGGTTGTGAAAGGGGGGGAATCCACACCCGAGTGAATTGCGGATAAGCCCCGACAAGAACGTTCACCATGCTAACAAACCTCTGAGTATGGGGCCACTCGGCGCGGCCGGAAACGAGCTATGCGTTGCAGCCCAGCAGCGTGGCCTTCATCAACCCGCCATACTGATACGCGTACGTGTACGCCCAGCTCTCCGGTGACCGCGCGTAGCTGCGCGGTACACCGCGCATGATGACCTGGCGGTCGGAGCACTGGCCGAAGATGTAGCGTGCCCGTACCAGGTGGTAGCGCCAGCTCACCACGATCACCGATCGCCATCCGCGGGCGGTGGCCATCTGCTGGGTGAACATTGCCTCGCCGCGCGTGGTGGACGGTTGCGGCGCAAAGCAGATCACCTCGATCGTGTCGGTGCTCGCATCGCAGACCCGGTCCATCAGTTCGCGTTCGGACGGTTTGTACGGCCGGTACGGATCGGAGATCAGCACGGTGTCGGCGTAGCCCTGCGCCGCCAACTCGAGCCCATAGTCCTCGCGACCGTCGTGCTCGCCGCCGAGCACGACGATGGCATCGGCCGGACGCAGCGGGTCGGAGTGGTCGCGGGTGAACAGCTGATACCCCAGCATCCCGACGACCAGCGTGGCGACGAGCACCATGCACACGGCCGCGGCCAACAACGCCTGCCGGCGCCGTCTGCGCCGATTCGGTCCGCGCACCAGGACAGTGGTAGCGCGCATGGGCCAAGGATATTGGCGCCTCGGTCGACACGCCGAACCGAGATGACTAACCGATGACCAATCCCACAGCCGTCAGCACTGCCCACGCCAGCATCGCCTGCCCGGTGATACCCAGCGACGGGATGAGCCGCGGACCGGTGGCGCCGCGACGCACCGGCAGATACGCCGCCCAGATCAGGGGCGCGGCGAGCAAGCCGAGCAGCGCCCACGGGGTGGCCCCGATCAACGCCAGGCTCACCACCGGCGGTACCGCCAGCAGGACCGCGAACAGCACGCGAGTCCGCTTGTCGCCGAGCCGAACCGCGAGAGTGACCTTGCCCGACTCGGTGTCGCTGGGGATGTCACGCAGATTGTTGACCACCAGCACCGCCGACGAGATCGAACCCACCGCGATCGCACACAGCAGGCCGACCCAGTCGATCGAGCCGCTCACCACGAACTGGGTGCCGAGGACGGCGACGAGCCCGAAGAACACGAACACGGCGACCTCACCGAGGCCGATATAGCCATAAGGTTTGCGGCCGCCGGTGTAGAACCAGGCGCCGGCGATGCAGATCGCGCCGATCACCACCAGCCACCACGCCGTGGTGACCGCCAGCACGAGCCCGCACAGTGCGCCGACGGCGAAGCAGGCGAATGCGGCTCGTCTGACCGCGCCGGCCGAGGCCGCCCGCGAGCCGACCAGGCGCATCGGGCCGACCCGGTCATCGTCGGTGCCACGTACCCCGTCTGAGTAGTCGTTGGCGAAGTTCACGCCGACGATGAACGCCACCGCGACGATCAGCGCGAGCGCCGCCTTCCACCACGCCACCTCGCCGAGGTCGCCGACCGCTCCGACGCCCACGATCACCGGTGCGATCGCGTTGGGCAGGGTGCGGGGTCGAGCGCCCTGGATCCACTCCTTCGGGGTAGCCATGCTGTGGATCTTTCCATGAGGGCGCGCACGCGACCGCCGGCGCCACCCTTGTGAGACCGACCACCTCGGACCGCAACTCGGTTCGATAGCTGATAGGTTCCGGTGTGGGATAGCAAAGGCATTCCAGCACAAGCATGTTCACGTACGTCTCGTGTTCACGCAATCTTCGGGGAGATTGAATGAGAAAGACAGTTGTGTCAGGTATCGCCGTACTCACGTTGGTGGGAACAGCGGGTGCGGCCGGGCTGGCTACGGCGCCCGCGTACGCGGCACCGACCGCGTCGGTGACGGCCGGCTCCACACCGACGTTCATCGGACTGGCACCGACCGCCGCCGAGAAGCAGGCCATCAAGGATTCGGTGCTCGCGGCGCTGCAGTCGTCGCCGGTCGCCGAGGAGACCGAGACCGAGAGCGACAGCGCCGCAGACAACAGTGCTACGACGGACGAGTCCGCCGACACCGGGACCGGTTCGGCGGGATCGTCGAGCGGCTCCTCGTCGGGTTCGGCCGACCTCGCTCCGCTGCTTGACGACTTCCTCGACAACTTCAACTGGGCGATCGTCACCGTGCCGTTGATCTCGGCGTTCCTGCAGGCGCAGGGCCTGCCGGCGGTGGTGGCCACACCGCTGGCCCAGCTCATCTGGGGAGCCATCGAGTCCATTCTCCCGGCGCGGGCCGCGTAGAAGGCGACTCTCACCGTCCGGATCGGCTCCGACGCATCGCACCGACCGCGATCGTCGGGGCCGATCTGTGTGTTGGTGGCAGTGTGCTCAACGTCGGCGGTGTCGTCCCTCGGAACGCGCCCGCCAGAGCGTGATCGCCGCGATGATCACGCCGATCACCGACAGCAGGTCCGATTCGGTGACGCCATGGGCGCGGCTGTAGCTCCACAGCACGCGCCCTTCGATGGGGCCGTTGCCCACCACCCACATGCCCGACACCACGACCAGGGCGATCGCCGCCTGCACCGATGGCCGCGCCAGACACCACGCGCCGGTCACGAACAGCAGGTTCAGGATGACCAGCGCGTGGAACGACGCGGACGCGCTCATCGGCCCGAGACCCCGGAGCGGGCTACTGCGCTTCGGGCAGCCCGTACGCCGCCAGCACCGTCTTGGTCCACAACTGCTGGCCGTCGGCGTTCGGGTTCACACCGTCGCGCAGCAGGGCCGACAACTGAGTGTTGTCGGTGGGGAACGCTGAGTTCACGTCGATCACCTGGATGCCCTCGGCGTCCATCGCGGCGGCGAAACCCTCGAGTTGCGCGTCGGCGTTCGCGCCCTGGGCGGGACTCTGTTTGATGGCCACCAGGTCGGCGTCGGGGTATTGCGTGCGCAGTTCGTCGATCAGCGGCTGCAGCTGGGGCGCCAGCGGCTGCGTGGTGTCTTGAGTGTGTCCGAAGTTGAGCATGATCAGGTCTGGCGTCACGTCCGGGGCGATCATGGTGTCCAGATTCTCGAGCGTGTAGTCGGCGTCCCTGCCGGATGCGCTGGCATTCCAGTAACCGACCGGGCCGTTCGGGCCGTCGCCGAGACCCACCATCTCGCCGTAGCTGTTGGTGGCGGTGTTCCAGTACTTGGTGGCCACCGGGCGTTCGAGTGTCTGGCTGATGGACTCGCCGAGTGCCGGAGCCCAACCGTTCTTGTCGGCGCCCGTCGAGTCACCCAGCAGCACGAGCGTTTTCGGGGTCTCCGGGTTGGCTCGCGCATCGTCGACGAACGCCACGGTGGCCGGGGTCTGCATGGCGGTGCTCGTGGTGGGCAGCGACTGCGCGGCCGGCGACGTCGGCGCGGTGCGATTCGACGACACGATCAGTCCGACGACCAGGATGATGACGCACACGCCCATGACGATCCACGCCCACAGGGGCGCCGAATCCCAGATCCGCTTCACAACTTTCGGCATCCCCGCACACTCCAGACTCCGGAATCGACCACAAACCCACAATTCGCCGGTCTGCAGCGCCGGTTTGCTTCAGCGCCGCCCCCGACCGTGTCACTGTAGCGGGCAATCGGCCCGATGTTCTCGGTGAGTCGGCGCCGGTGAGCTCAGCAGTCGCTCGGCACGACGTGCCCGGCGAGGCGGTCGCTCATCCATTTCGCCATCATCGAGCCTGGATCCAGCGAATGTCCCTGTCCTTCACGGCGTACGCGCAGCACCCGGTGGTCGACGTCGCAGGCACGCGTAAGTGTGAGTTGCATTACATCGGGTGGGATGATGTCGTCGCGGCTGCCGTAGAACGCGACGATCGGCACCTCGGTGTGCTCGCGTGGCAGCGCGTAGGACTGCACCGTATCCATCAACTCGTCGGCGGCCGCCGACGTGACGGCGGTGAAGGCCTCGGCATCCGGTGGGGCGGGTTGGGTGGCCAGGGCGGTGCCCGTCGACGAGCACGACAGTGCCGGTGTGACACCCGCTCCGAGATGGTCTGCCGGCGTCACCTGCTCGGCCCCCTGCGCCACTCCCTGGACCAGCAGGGGATAGAGGTAGCGTTGCGCCACCGTCAGCGTCTCGTCCTGAGCGTTGCGCACCAGGTAGGTCGCATCCAGCAACGGTGCCACCGCGACCACCCCGAGCAGTTCGCCGGTGTCGTCGCCGTAGTCCGCGTACTGTTCGGCCGTCGCCCACGCCGCCGAGCCGCCCTGGGATCGTCCCACCGCGAACCACTGCGACCCGATCGACGGCTCCACGGAACGCGCCGCGCGGACCGCGTCGATCACGTTGTAGGCGGCCGTGTGTGGTTCCAGATACGGGTGTGCGGCGCTCTCACCGGTGCGGATACCGAGCCCCTGATAGTCGGTGGTCACCACGGCATAACCGCGACGCAGGAAGTCGTCGACGGCACCGAGGTCGCCGAACATGTCCGGGCGATCCGACGGCGCGCAGTCGCGGCTGATACCGGTGGTGCCGTGCGCGTAGGCGATCAGTGGCCACCCGTCGTCCGGTCGCCGTTCATCCGAAGGTATGAAAACGGCGCCGCTGACCGCGGTCGCTGCGCCGTCCACGCCCGACGTCGAGCGGTAGACGATCCGGGTGATGTCGGTGCCGTCGGGCAGGGCGGCGGCCCACGTGTCCAGGCCGGGGTCGGTGCGCATCACCTCACCGCGTCCGGTGCGGGCATCGGCGCTGATCGCGACCCCCGACGACGTGCTCGCCGGTACCTCGGTGGTGTCGGTGGACGCGCAGGCAGCGGTCATCGGCAATGCGGCCACCATGCAGGCCATCACCGCTGACTTCCACCGCTTTTGCACACGAGAAAGGTAGCCGCTCCGCCGCGATGGGCAACCTCGACCACCGGCAATGCACGCCCGAAGGTATTTCCGCGGTTTGCGTAGACGGGCGGGGTCACCGATTCTGATCGGGTGGAGTTGACGATCGGGGGGCGCGACTCGGCGATCGACGCAATCGCCGACGCCGATACCGAGCCGATCTCCGTCGCTCAACGGCCGTTGAGTCGCCGCAAGTCCGAAGCGCCTGCGCCGGAATATGATCCGCAGGCGGTGGCGCCGCCCGACGACGACGAGGTCTACGACTATCTGGGCCCGCAGATGCGCTGGATCCAGTTGTTCCTGATCGCGGCTTTCGTGCTGGTCGGGTGGTCGATGATTCTTTTCGCCACCGGTCGCCCCTATTTGTGGCCGGTATTGATTGTTCTGGCCGCAAATGTGATCGGAACCACATTGTCGACATTGACCGGTACATACCGGCGCCGGGTGACGTGGCAATCGCATCAGCGCACGATCACCGAATGGCAGACCCACGACGGCTGGCATCCGTCGGTCGACGTGTTCCTGCCGACGTGCGGTGAGAGCCTCGACATCCTGCGCACCACCTACCGGCACGTCCGGGCGTTGCAATGGGCGAGCCCGTTGACCGTCTACGTGCTCGACGACGCCGACCGCGACGAGGTGCGTGCGCTTGCCGCCGACCACGGCTTCCGCTACATCGTCCGACCCGACCGTGGGCATCTGCGCAAGGCCGGCAACCTGCGGCACGCGTACTCGGTCAGCGCCGGCGAGCTGATCGTCATCTTCGACGCCGACTTCTGCCCGCGGCCCGACTTTCTGCAGCACCTGGTGCCCTACCTCGACGACCCGCAGGTGGCCATCGCGCAGAGTCCGCAGGCCTTCGCCACCACCGAGGCGATGAATTGGATTCAGCGCACCGCCGGGGCGACCCAGGAGTTCTTCTACCGCTGGGTGTTGCCGTCGCGCGATCGGATCGACGCGGCCAACTGCGTCGGGACGTCGGCGGTCTACCGCCGCAGCGCGCTCGACGAGGTCGGCGGGTTCGCCGCCATCGAACACTCCGAGGATCTGCACACCGGGCGGCATCTGCAGCAGGCGGGTTACCAGATCCGATACGTGCCGGTGGTGCTGTCGCGCGGGCTGTGTCCGTCGGATCTGGCCGGCTTCCTCAACCAGCAGTACCGCTGGTGTCAGGGGTCGCTGTCGCGGCTGCGCAACGACCACATCGAGGCGCCGCGACGGATGCGGATACGGCAGTGGTTCGCCCACTGGGCGGGCATCTTCTACTACCTCACCACCGCGATGAACGTCTTTTTGTTGTTCCTGCCCGGCATCGTCATGGCCGCGGTGTATCCCGACGATGTGCGACCCGAACAGCTCGTCCCGTTCCTGCTGGGTCTGCGGGTGTATGTGGTGCTGTTCCCGCTGGTGTCGCGCTCGCGGTGGCGGCTGGAGGTGCTGCGCGTACAGATCGCCTACAGCTTTGCCCACACCATCGCCATCTGGCACAAACTGATCGGCCGCGAGATCGACTGGGTGCCGACCGGGGCGATCGGCAAGAGTAACGCGCTGGCGCGGTCGATCTCCTGGCTGGGAACTGTCTCGCTCGGCGGTTCGCTGCTCGCGTTCTGGGGGTTCATCCTGCGCGACATCGTGGTCTATGGGCTCGTCGACTTCTGGATGATGTTCGGCTTCGTTCTCGCCTACACCTACCTGGCCGGCCCCCTGCTCCTCGAGTTCCTCCGAGTCCTCTTTCCCCGCCTGACGCCGGCCTCCGAGCAACGGGGTGCCCCGTTGGCGGAGGCGCCTGTTTCGGAGCCTGCCGACGGCTCACGAACAGCGGTCCAACCGCTCCCGACCCGCACCGACCACCGCCCCCGCTCCACCAACTGGAACCGCATCACCGCGTGGGAGGTGATCGGCTACACCAGCGCGATCGTGTTCATCGGTGCGCTGGCGTTGGGCTGGTTCGACATCATGCTTCCATGGGCGGGCGCGTGACGACAGTCGACGACGAGGCGCCCACTCAACCGATCCGCTCGGTGAGCGACACCCGGTCCCCGGCCGCGAAGACATTCTTCGACGACATCGCCGGCCTGCGTGGCATCGCCGTACTGCTGGTGGTGCTGTTCCACGCGCATGTCCCGTTCGTGACCGGCGGATTCGTCGGCGTCGACATCTTCTTCGTCATCTCCGGGTTCCTCATCACGCGGCTGCTGATCCGCGAATACGAACGCACCGGGTCGTTGTCGTTCAAGGGTTTCTACGCGCGGCGGGCGCGGCGGATCATTCCGGCGGCGGCGTTGGTGATCGTGGTGTCGACCATCGGTGCCGCGCTGACCATGCCGCTGCTGAAGGTCTTCAAACAGGCCATCGATCTGCTCGCTGCCGCAGCGCAAGTTGCCAATTGGCATTTCCTCTCGCAGAACGCCGACTACCTGGCCGGCGCCATCGACGGCAGTCTGGCAACTCATTTCTGGTCGTTGTCGATCGAGGAGCAGCTGTACTTCGTGTGGCCACTGGCGGTGTTCGGCGCCGCCGCCATCGCCTCACGTACCGCCCTGCGCCGCCACGTGTCGATGCGGGTCGCCGTGGGAGTGGTGGTGGGCGCGGTGACGCTCGCCTCGCTGATCGCCGCCATCCGGATCACCCCGACCGATCCAGCCACCGCCTACATGGCCACCTACACCCGCGCGTGGCAGTTCGGTGTGGGCGGGCTGATCGCGGTGGTGGCACCGTTGTTCGCGTTGCGGTGGAAGTCGCCCCGAATCACTGCGGCCGTCGCGATCCTGGTGGGATGGCTCGGCTTCGCCGGCATCATCGTGGCCGCGACGATGATCGACGCCCACACCCCCTATCCCGGCACGGCCGCCCTGTTGCCCACCATGGGTGCTGCCCTGGTCATCGTCTCCGGCCAGCTGTTCCCAGCCTTCGGCCGAGCACCTTCCGCGCCGCTGCGCCCTTCCTCTGGTCGAGTAGCTGCCGAGCCGCTGCGCCCTTCCGCTGGTCGAGTAGCTTCCGAGCCGCTAGGCGAGGAGGCGTATCGAGACCAGTCCCACCGCCCAACCCTCACCGTCGCCCGCCTCCTCGCCACCCCACCCCTGACATTCCTCGGCCGAGTCTCCTACGCCTGGTACCTGTGGCACTGGCCGGCGATCGTTCTCTTCGAAACCGTCACCGGCGCATCGTCGTGGCCAGTTCTGCTGCTGGTCTCGCTGGTCGCGCTGGGTATCGCGACCCTGTCGACACTGTTCTTCGAAGAACCGATCATCAACAACCGCGAGCTGCGACGCAACGCCTCGGCATCGATCTCGGTCGGCGTCACCGGGGTTGTCGTCGGGCTCACCGTCACGATGATCGCCGGCATCCTCACCGTGCAGATCGCCAGCCGCGACACCGTCGCCAATGCCGCGCTCAGCTACCAGTCGGTGTTCGGGAACGAGCGTGGTGAGATGGCGGGGCCAGTGGTGCCCAACCCATTCCAGGCCTACGACGACCGACCCGAGCCGCACGACTGTCTGATCCCGGTCGGCGAGAGCACCGCCGGCCACGACTGCACTTTCGGTCCCGACCATGGCACCCCGGTCGTGGTGTTCGGCGACAGTCACGCCGACCAGTGGTCCGAAGCGATCCGCAGCATCGGCGCCAGCCATGGCTGGCGGATTCATCAGTTCACCAAAGCGGCCTGTCCTGCACAGAATCTGGCGCCGCGTCGCGGAGTCGGCGACCCCTACAACCAGCCGGAGTGCCTCCGATGGCGCGACGGAGCGCTCGCCGACATCCAGGCGGTGGCGCCCCGCATCATCTTCGTGTCATCGTTGTCGACCTACGTGCCCGACCGCGACGACGTGGAGCAGGCCTGGAACGACACGCTGACGGCCCTGCGCGCGACCGGCGCGAAGATCGTCTACATCGCCGACACCCCGTACCCGGGTTTCCAGATCGCCGACTGCATGTCCGGGGCGATGGACAACTGGCACAAGTGCGATTTCGAGCTCGACGGCTTCACTCGCATCGAACCGATCCTCGACGAGCAGGCGCGCGGGCAGAGCACCGATATCCTCACCATCGGCGTCAATGACCTGCTGTGCGACGGTAACCTGTGCTTCCCGGCACGCAACAAGATCCTCTTCTACCGTGACGACTCGCACCTGACCGCGACCGCCGCCGAGGTGCTCGAGCCGGCGCTGGTACGCCAGCTCGACGCCGCGAGGTTCGACTACGGCGGCCGCTGAACAGCCGGTGGAGTTTCACGCGCGCCCAGCGATCAACCGCGCGCGCAGTTTCACGCGCGAGTGATCAACGCACGCGCGAGGACTCTGGTGACGACGGCCGACGATCCGCCCGTGCGTCAATCGGCGATGAAGTGCACCTGACCGAACAGACCACCGGTGCCGCGTTCGCGTTGGCGACGAATCACATAGCGGCCCGGTGCGATTCCGGTGGCGCCATGTTCGGGGTGGATGAGGTAGGCGACGACGTCGTTCTCCAGGATGCCCAGGGCGAGTAGGGCTTCGTCGCGGACCGGCGACGACCACCTGCACCTGCCCCCGTCGGCCACCAGCGTGTGCGGATTACCGCCCGCGGCGCTGCGCAGGAGTTCCACCCCGGACAGTGGTACGTCCACCCGCTGGGTGTGGTTCACCGATCGTACGTCGCCGGCGACGAGGTGATAGGGGATCACCAGCAGGTCGCCTTGCGCCTGCATGCCGTCGATCACCGGGATCGAGGTCGATTGGTCGAGATAGTCGAAGACGCTCAGGCCGCTGCGGTGGGTGAGGTCGGACAGGGTCATGTTCATGTGATCACCGTGGAGGTTGTTGTGGGTGGGAATCGGGAGCTCGGATCAGGTACGTCGGAGGAGGCCCGCGTAGTCGGCCCCGCGGAGGCCGTAGGTCCATCCGGCCGCGTCGACCGCGGTAGAGATCCAGCCGGGGATCTGCAGACCATAGCGGCGACGGCGACCGTCGCGTTCGCGAGATCCGTTGACGGCGAGCAGGATCTTCTCGTTCGTGCGCCATTCGGGCGGCGTCGAGTAGAGCTGCAGAGCACCTCCGGGGTTGCCGGGATCGGGGGACTGATCCACCAATCTCAGGCCGGCAGCATCAATGTAGGTGTCCCAACCGATCCGCTCGATCGCCGTTCGGCGGACCTCGACATTGCGTTCCCGTGCAATCCTTTCCGGTGAGGGATCGTCGATGACCCAGTCCGGAACGACGGTCCCGTGCACGACGTATACGCCCGTACCGTCGACGAATTCCACTGCGCGGCGGTCCGGGTGATGCAGGCGCCGCTCGTCATGGAGGCCGGCCGGCGTTGGTTCGGTGTGGATCGCGATCGGTCGTTCGGCGAGAACGCACACGTCGTCGAACGGCCACCACCAGCCAGTGGATGTGGCGAGAGTCGCCTGGATCTCAACTGTGGCATGGTCGGACGCGGACGCTCGGGCAACGCCGCATCGCCACAGTGCGTCGCAGATCGCGACCCGGTGTGCCTCCTGTTGCCCATACCAGGCGACCACACCGTTCAGTGGCCTCATCTTGGTCCGGATCGTCGCCGCGATACCGCCGAACAGGCTGGTGCGCAACGAGTTCTGCACGGCTGTGTGAATGATCGCCCGCGGATCGATCCCGATGTCGAGCGATTCTTGGATGGTCATCTCGGCAGCCGCGTACGGCGCCACCCGGAGCTCCCGTGCCGCCCGAAGGTCGAGGACCGGAACCCGCTGCCCAGGTCGCTCCCCGGTCACACGCTCGCGAGCTCGGCTGATCCGGTCGGCGATACGGCGCGAGGCGCTGTCGCGTGACAGCGACACGGAGGCTGTCAGTCCCTCGGCCGTTATGAGCTCCACCGCGGCCGGTGGTGAAGTGGTCCAGACGAACTCAGGTTCCGGGTAGCCGCACCATCGATACAGTTGTGCGACAGCGGATTCGGCGGTGTCTCGGTCGGCCGGCAGGGTGCACAGACCGTGTTCGAGCCACGTCGCACGTGCCTCGGTGATCTCTGCTGCCAGATCTGTGGATGAGTGACGCTGAATGACTCGGTGACGAGTCGGCGGGGTGATCACGGCGCTCACGCGATGGTGGCGGTGTCCGCCTTTCCGGTAGTCATAGCAATCAAGAGTGGCACGGGATCGTCTCTCGCGCAATACCCGGTTGCCCAACCTGACGATCGGCCAAAGTTTTCGCGCGCCCAGCGATCACCCGCGCGTGCAGTTTCACGCGCGGGTGATCGGCGGGCGCGCGAGGACCACGCGACCTACCGCACCCGGGCCAGCAATCGTCGTCGGGCCTGGTGACTTGTTTGACGCAGCTTGCGCTTTCGTCGTCGAGTACGTGCGGCGAGTCGTGCCGGGGAGATCGGCTTGCGCCGAACCGCCGCGTCCGCAGCCGGTGGTTTGGTTTCGGCGGGTTGTGGGTCCTCGCTGATCGTGCCGCTGCGGAGGTAGTGTTCGAACAGTTCGCCGACCTCGTGGATCCGGTTGACCTGGGGTGGTCCTGGTGGGCTGCCGTCGAGTGGGTTCAGTGTCCATCCGGCTCGGCCGGCGTCGCGGCCGTGGCGGATGATGCGGGTGGTCCATTGTCCGGGGTTGGGGCCGACCATCCGGTTGTGTGGTGGGCAGGCTGGTGCGGTGGTGTCGATGTCGGTGGTTCCGCCGTCGGCCCAGTCTTTGTCTGCGTGATGGATTTCGACGATCGCGCTCGGATTGGAGCAGCCTGGTTTGGAGCATCCGCTGCCGCCGTCTTGGGCGAAGTGCATCAACCGTTGCGCCTGGTTGGCGAAGCGTTTGGCGGTGCCCAGATACAGCGGTTGGGCGGTGTGATCTTTGAACACGGCGAGGTGGAATTGGGCGCGGGCGGCCATCTCGATGATGTCGGCGATGGGGAGCTGGGTGCCGGTCGCGGTGTGCCCGAACCCGGCACGATCCCGCAGGTCGGTTTCGTTGACCTTGACGATGATGTGTGGCGGCAGACCGCGGTGGCTCTTGCCGAGCACACCGCCGTCGAGGACCAGCTTGAACAGGGCTTCGAGGGCGTCGTGGTTGCGTTGGCCGGTCGATCGATTGTCGCGCCCGGCTGCCTCTTTCAGTTTCTCGATGTCGGCGTCGAGAGTCGCGCCGCGTGGGGAGTCCTTGTCGTCGGGATTGTTCATCCCGGGGGCGGCCATTTTCGCCAGGATCACGTCGAGCATGGCGCGGGTGGTGGGTGTGAGGGCACCGTCGAACTCGCTCATCGATTGGTCGTCTTGATCACCGATGAGTACCGAACGACGCCGGGCGCGGTCGCGTTCATCGGCCAGGGTGCCGTCGGGGTCGATGCGGCTCAACAGTTCGGCGCCGGCCTTCAGGATCTGTTTCGGTGTGAGGGTGCGGGCGAACTCGGCCAACATCGCCTCGGCCTTCTCGGCGACGTCGAGTGGCACCGAGCGGGGAATCTTCTTCACCACTTTCAACACGGCATCGACGTGGGCGGGGGTGGCCGCGCCGTCGGCGACCACCGCGGCCAGTCCCGCATAGCGTGGTGGGGTGAGTTCACCTTGTAGGGAACGGAATTCGGTTAGGGCCCGCATGTGTCGCATGCGGCGGCGGTGATCGGGGATACGCAGATGGTGGGCCATCATCTCGCCGATGTGGCGGTAGCCGAGTTGGCCGGGCACGCCGCGGTCGTTGCAGTCCATCATCCGGCGATGCCCGATCAGACTCATCCGACGATGGGCACGTTCGTGTTGTTCGGCCACATCCAACACCGCGTCATCCATGGCGGGGGTGGTATCGACGGCATCGATACGATCCAACAGGTCATGCAACTGCGCATACAGCTGCTGCACCTCACTGAGCTGATCTGTGCCCGACACTGCGAATTGTGATGTATCGGGACATCGGTGACGTTTCTGCATCTGGACATTGGTGACACTTGGTGTGTCAGGACTTCGGTGACGGTGCGGTCTTCTTGGTGG
>NZ_JBITWL010000025.1:0-83617 GCF_044543825.1 Gordonia sp. NPDC062954
GGTCAGACGGGGACCGCCTCACCGCAAGGCGAGGCTGCCTGATGACACCGCAGACACAGCAGCAATGCTCACGTTTGCTCACCAGAAGGCAACGGTTGATGTCCGATGTGGCGGCGACTGTGGCTGCCTAGCGTCAGAGTCGACCGGTCCGAGCCGGTCGGCCAAGCCGACACCGATGTCGGCCGACGCAGGAGGACGCCATGAACATCGAACAGATCGACACCGTCATCGTCGGCGCGGGCCAGGCCGGCCTGGCCACGGCGTATCATCTCCGCAAACACGAACAACCCTGCGTGGTGATCGACGCCAACCACCGAATCGGCGACAACTGGCGCCGCCAATGGGACAGCCTTCGCCTGTACTCCCCCGCCCGATACGACGGCCTGCCCGGCATGCCGTTTCCCGCCGACGGCTGGTCGTTTCCCGGCTAGGACGACGTCGCCGATTATCTGGAGACCTACGCCCAACGCTTCGGGTTGCCGGTTCGGTTGTCGACCCGGGTACGCTCACTGGACCCCGATCCGCGAGGCGGCTTCGTGGTCGACACCGACGCCGGCACACTCGCATCGCGCACCGTGGTGGTCGCCACCGGAACCTTCGGGCGCACTCCCGCGATTCCGGACTGCGCGGCCGAACTCGATCCCGCGATCCTGCAATTGCACTCCAGTGAGTATCGGCGGCCCGAGCAATTGCGCGACGGCCCGACACTGGTGGTCGGCGCATCGCACTCCGGCGCCGACATCGCCTACGAGGTTGCGGCGACCCGTCCGACGACGCTGTGTGGACGCGACTGCGGATCGATCCCGTTCTATCCGGAGTCCTGGCAGGCACGCGTGCTGTTCCCGATGATGATCTTCGCGTGGCGTCACATCCTGACCCGACGCACCCCGGTGGGCCGCAGAGAGCTTCCGAAGGTGCGGTTCCATGGGGCACCCGCGTTGCGCGTGAAGGCCGCCGACCTGCGCGAACGCGATGTGACGCGGATCGAGCAGCGAGTGGTGGGCGCCCGTGACGGTCTCCCGCAGACCGCCGACGGTGAGGTGCTCGACGTCGCCAACGTCATCTGGTGCACCGGATTCCGCCAGGTCTTCGACTGGATTCATCTGCCGGTGTTCGGCCCCGACGGCTGGCCCGACGAGATGCGCGGTGTGGTGGAAACCGCCCCTGGCCTGTACTTCTGCGGCCTGTCGTTCCAATACGCCTTCAGCTCCATGGTGCTGCCCGGCGTCGGACGCGACGCGGCCTACATCGCCGACCGGATCGCACAGCGAGCCGCCCAGCCGGAGCATCAATTGGCCTGAGCCAATGCACGTCGGCCCCGGCCGGTCTTACGCTCGAGGCAGGAGGTGGCGGATCGATGACGCTCGCCGGCGAACTCGAACGGGCCCGACCGGAGTTCGAGGCCGGCGACTGGTCGACGGCTCTGCGGCGCTGGATGGACATCGATCCGGCCGAACTCCGTCCGGACGATCTCGGCAGGCTCGGTGTCGCCGCGTATCTCGGTGGTCACGATCAGACCGCTCTCGACGCGCTGCACCACGCCTTCGCAGCCGAACTCGACAACGCGAACGTCCCCGCCGCCGTGCGGTGCGCGTTCTGGATGGCGATGATCGCCACGATGGCCGGCGACCCCGTCGTCGGCCAGGGCTGGACCGCGCGCGCCAACCGGCTGCTCGCCGATCACGACGCCGACGTGGTGGAGCGCGGATACATCGAAATCGTGCGCATGTACGCACACATCGATGCCGCCCGATGGCCACAGGCGTTCGACTGCGCACGTGCCGTCGCCGAGACCGGCCACCGACACCACGATCCGGATCTCGTCGCCGTCGGTATCGCGTCGCAGGGACGGCTCACCCTGGAAGGAGGCCGGGTACCCGAGGGCCTGGCGCTGTTCGACGAGGCGATGACGAGGGTGGCCGCCGGCGAGGTGTCCGCGGTGTTCGCCGGCCAGGTGTACTGCACCATGATCGAGGGCTGCCAACGAGTGTTGGATGTCGGCCGGGCCGCCACCTGGACCGCGGCGCTGACCCGATGGTGTGACCGCCAACCGGGACTGGTGCCGTTCACCGGACAGTGCGCCGTGCACCGCGGGCAGATGTGCACGTTGTCGGGTGCGTTTCGCGATGCGATCGCCGAATTCGATGCGGCGCTGGCGCGATACCTCGACACGTCAGCGTCCGCAGCAGGTCTGGCCTTCGCCGAGCGCGGTGAGGTGTACCGCATTCTCGGCGATCTGGACAATGCGGAACTGTCGTTCTCGCAGGCAGGAGCACATGGCTATGATCCGCAGCCGGCCCTGGCCCGGCTGTGGCTGGCCCGCGGGCGAGCGCAGGCCGCGGCGGGCGCGGCCCAACGTCTGTTGCTGGAGTCCACCGAACCGGTGTTGCGGGCCCGCATCCTGCCCGGCGCAGTGGAGATCCTGCTGGCGACCGGGGCGGTGGCGCAATCGCGGCCGCTGGCAGCCGAACTCGCCGAGATCGGCGATCGGTTCGGGTGCGTTGCGTTGCAGGCCAAGGCGGCGTTCGCGTCGGGCACGGTCGAACTCGCCGACGACGATCCGGCCGGTGCCCTACCCTACCTGCGCAAGGCACGTCAGCAATGGATGGAGTTGCACTGTCCGTACGAGGCAGCGCGCTGCCAGGCAGCGATCGGCCGCGGTCTGCTCGCCCTGTCGGACTCCGATTCGGCCCGAGCCGAATTGGCCGCCGCCGGTCGCATCTTCGACGCTCTGGGCGCCCGACCGGACGCCGAGGCCGTCGCCGACCTACTCGGTCCCGACGCTCACCCGGCGGGCCTGTCCGATCGCGAGGTCGAGGTGTTACGCCTGGTCGCCACCGGACGGAGCAACGGTCAGGTCGCCGAAACGCTGACCCTGAGTGAGAAGACGGTGTCGCGGCATCTCTCCAACATCTTCGCCAAGCTCGACGTCAACACCAGGACCGCGGCAACGGCTTACGCCTACGAGCACGGCCTGATGTGATTCGGTGATCCGTGACACCAGGCCGGTGTCTCATGTCACTTGCCCATCGAGAACTCACACTCGCCGCGGGTTGCCGTGAGGAGGACGTAACACCGATTCGTCTTCATGACACAAAACCGACATTCCGACTCGATTGACTGACGCACATTCACCGTCAACCTGAGGAGTCTCATGTCGTACGTGAAGCCTGCCGAGTTCGTGAAACAGATGGTCGATGCCGGCGAGGCGAAAACGTTCCTGTCCACCCGGGATACGCTGATACGCGCGTACATGGCGGGCGCGATTCTCGCGCTCGCCGCGGCGTTCGCCGTCACCATCACCGTCCGAACGGGTGAACCGCTGCTCGGTGCGGTGTTGTTCCCCGTCGGATTCTGTTTGCTCTACCTGATGGGATTCGA
This sequence comes from Gordonia sp. NPDC062954, assembly GCF_044543825.1. Classification (NCBI taxonomy): domain Bacteria; kingdom Bacillati; phylum Actinomycetota; class Actinomycetes; order Mycobacteriales; family Gordoniaceae; genus Gordonia; species Gordonia sp. NPDC062954. The sequence continues at coordinate 3,382 of NZ_JBITWL010000025.1, forward strand.
CCTGCTGACCGGGGTGTTCACGCTGGTACCGCTGGCGTTGATCGACAAACGGCGAGGCGTGACGTTCAAGAGCATGTTGCGCAACTTCGGCCTGGTGTTCGTCGGCAACTTCCTGGGTGCGTTCACCGTCGCGGTGTTCATGGCGATCATCGTCACCTACGGGTTCAGTACCGATCCCGATGCCGTCGGGCAGCAGCTCGGCGAGATCGGTCATTCCCGGACCGTCGGCTACGCCGAGCACGGCGCCGCGGGCATGCTGACCCTGTTCATCCGCGGCGTGCTGTGCAACTGGATGGTGTCCACCGGTGTGGTCGCGGCGATGATGTCGACGTCGGTGCCGGGCAAGGTGATCGCGATGTGGATGCCGATCATGCTGTTCTTCTACATGGGTTTCGAGCATTCCATCGTCAACATGTTCCTCTTCCCGTCGGGACTGATGCTGGGCGGTGACTTCTCGATCGGCGACTACCTGGTCTGGAACGAGATCCCGACGGTGCTCGGCAATCTCGTCGGTGGCCTCACCTTCGTCGGATTGATGCTCTACGCCACTCACGGCCGCACGGGACCGTCGCGACGCGTTCCGGAGGGCACCACCGAGATCGACGTCGCCCAGGAGGTGCAGGCGAAGAAGTCCGACGCCAAGGAGCGCGCGGTCGTCGCCGATTCCTGATCGTCGCCTCAGGCCAGATCCTGCACAACGTTCGTCCCCCGACACTCGCAACTCCCCGCCGAACTCGCGGTAGGTGTGGCGATAACCGGGGGACGAACTGTTGTGCCGGCTTACTCGCGGCGGGCGGGACCGGTGAACCGGCGGACCCGGGCGAGGCCGCTCGCGCCGAGCTCCGCCGGGGAACGCCGACGCGGCGGTGGCCAGCCGTTACTGGGGTGGGCCTTCTCGATCTCGGCGTTGAGTTCGGCCCCGAAGAGCAGCACGATGGCCACCGACCACACCCACACCAGGATCGCCAGGGGCGCGGCGAGCGGGGCGTACACCGCATCGCCGCCGAACGCGGTGTCGGTGTAGAGCCGCAGGAGCGCGCTGACCGCGAGACCCCCGCCGGTGGCCAGTACGGCGCCGGGCAGATCCCGATAAAACGGGGTCCGCCGTGGTGTGGCCCAGTGGAACAGCGCCGCCACGACCAGAGTCAACACCACCACCGCCACCGGCCAGTAAGCGATTGTCCAGATCTCGCCGAGAGGCAGCGCCGCCAGACCCCACCGCCGTTCGACGATGTAGCCCAGCTGCGGGCCGGCCACCACCAGCGGCACCAGCACCACTCCGAGGATCAGGCCGATCACGGAGAACACCAGTCCCAACACGCGCGCCATCCAGGTGGGACGTTCCTCGTCCAGGTCGTAGGCGATCGTGACCGCCAGAACCACCACGCGCAGGATACGGCTGGCGGTGAAGACCGCGACCAGAAACGAGATCGAGAACACCGACGGGGACCCCTCGACCAACAGCCGGTCGAGCATTGCCGCGATGACATCGTCGACGGTCTGCTGCCGGAATACTTGCGCGGCGATCTCTTCGATGCGTTCGATGAGTTGAGCCCGGGCATCCGAACCCAGCACCGGGTCGAGCAGTCCGGCCAACGAGACCATGGCGATGGACACGGCCGGCAGGCTCAGCAGCACCCAGAACGCGATCTCGCTGGCGAGTCCGGTGATGCGGTCATCACCCGAGTCCTTGACCGTGGCGACGGCGAGGTCGACGACCGAGCGCACACGCGACGGCAGCCGCGCCCTGAACCGTCTCCACACCGCGCGCATCGGGGGCAACGGTACCCAAGAGCAGCCTGCCCAGCGAGGACATGGCCCAGTGTCGGCACCGCTGCGGCTCGCCTGCCGGCGCCCACGGCATCGTTTCGGCACGGCGTACACCGGATACTCCAGGTTCTACCCTGGGGACGACGTCCGGATTAGGGCATATCGATGAGAGGCGCGATGTCAATGACCAGCCAGCTGAACAGACCCGCAGTGACCAACGCACCCGCGCCGACGCTGCCCTCTGCGCGCGGGCCGCTCTCGGCGCTGGTGATCGATCACCTCCGGGCCGATCCGACGGCCCCGCACGGCATCGCGGCACCGGAGGCGGTATCCCCGGCCGCGCTGACGGAGGTCGACCCGTACGGCGATGATCTGCAGCTGGCCCTCTACCTCTGTTACGAGTTGCACTACCGCGGCTTCGCCGAAGTCGACACCGAGTGGGAATGGCAGCCCGGCCTGCTGGCCCTGCGCGGCGAGCTCGAACGACACTTCCGCGCCGCGCTGCATCGTGACGTTCCGGTCACCGGTGGCGAGACCGCCGGGCACGCCATGGACGAGTTGAGCGTCGAGTCACCCGACGGTGACGGCGCCTCCTATCACCTGCGTGACGCGGGCACGTGGGACCAGTACCGCCAGATGTTCGCGCTGCGCTCCGTCTATCACCTGAAGGAAGCCGATCCGCACGCCTGGGCGATTCCGCGGCTGCGCGGCCACGCCAAAGCCGCATTTGTCGCGGTCGAGTTCGATGAGTTCGGCGGCGGACACGGTGATGCTGTCCACCAGGAGCTGTTCGCCGAGCTGCTGCGGGCTGCGCATCTGCGCGAGGACTACCTCGGCTACCTCGACATCGTCCCCGCCGCGGCTCTGACACCGGTCAATCTGATGTCGCTGTTCGGTCTGCACCGGCGCTACCGCGGCGCCGCCGTCGGTCACCTGGCGGCCACCGAGATCACCTCACCGCCGGGTTCGGCGCGTCTGCTGTCGGGGCTCGACCGGCTGCAGGCACCAGAGCCCTGCCGGCATTTCTATCGCGAGCACGTCGAGGCCGACGCGGTGCACGAACAGATCCTGCGCACCGACGTGGTCGGCGACCTGATCCGCACCGAGCCCGAGTGCGAGACCGACATCGTCTTCGGCATCCGCGCGTTTCTGTTCGTCGAAGACGCGCTGGATGCGCACGTGATGACCGCCTGGCGGGCGGGCCGCAGTGCCCTCGTCGGGGAGCTGTAGCTGTCCGAATCCGATCAGCGCCGCCGGCGCTTGCGATGGCTGGTGTCGCACAGCGGGTAGTTCTTGCTGCGGCCGCACGCGCAGATCGCGACCATGAACCGATCCGACTCGACACAGGTGCCGTCGGGAAGTTCGATGTCGATCGGGCCCTCGACCAGCACCGGGCCGCCGCGAACCACCCGAACTGTCCGCCGCTGGGCGGTCATCTGTGTCGCCCTCTCGCCTGCGCCGTTGCGTCCGGGGCCCTCGCCGCGATCACCACCAGCCGTTCGATCCGACGACCGTATTCCAGTAATCCGCGGTGCTCGAGCCATCGAGCCCGGGCAGTCAGCACCGGGCCGAACGGGATCCAGCGTTCAGCGATCACCTGCGCGGCGAGGCCCGCACCCTCCAGGGCGACGATGGAGGCGTCGACGCCGGCGAACTCCGACTGCACCACCAGTAGCGTGCCGCCGGGCGTCAACAACGTCGGCGCGTGGCGACACAGGGGGTCGAGCACCGCACGCCCGTCGACCCCGGCATCCCAGGCATGCGCCGGTCCGGCCGGATGGAATGCAGGATGCGAAAGTGTCGGCGTCGGTACATACGGCGGATTGCAGGTCACAACCTCGAACCGGCCGTGCTCGGCGGCCAGGTCAGCGTGTCTCACCGTGACCGGTCGGCCTGCGGCGCAGGCCGCTGCCCGTGCATGCTCCACGGCGCTGTGCGAGGAATCCACCGCCACCGCCTCGCGGGCTCCGCCCGCGGCTGCAGCGATTGCGACGGCACCGGTGCCCGTGCACAGATCGAGCACACGTGCTCCGCGCACTCCATGTGTATCCATCGCATCGATCAGCAGCGCAGTGTCCTCCTGGGGCAAATACACGTCGGTGCCGATCGCCGGCTCGCCGGCCGAGGCCGGCGACACCGTCGTCATGACCTGACCTCCGGTCCGCGGTGATGCGACCACGGCCGGGGACGGATCGCTCTCGCGAATTGGACTACGGTGTCTCCTGCGATCAACCTCACGCCTCACCTTCCGGCCATGCCATGCGGGAGATGACCACCCCGCACGGGAATGATTCCCCGCGGCACGGACCCCGAAACGCGGATGCGTAGATGTTCGGTTCAGCCCGTCACGGCGAGCCGTGATCGACCTGGCCGTCGCGAGGTCGCAGCGTGCGATCGGCCCCCCAGCTGCGTTCGACGTAGCCGACCACTTCGGCGACATCGACGGCCGGGACATCGGTGAGGGTGCCGTCCTCGAGCGGATCGGCGTGGAAGATGTAGAGCCGGGAGGCAAACTGGGCGAACGGCAGTGAGCCTTCCCCCGGTCGTTCACCGTTGCCGGCGGTGCCCACCACCACCGAGTCGCCCCAGTCCTGGCCACTGTCATTGTTGGGGTTGAAGAAGTAGACGCGGATGTCACCGTTGGGGTCCGCGGCGACCCGCAGGATTGTGATGGCGTGCCAGCCGACGTAGCGCGCTGCACTGTCGGTGAACGCGATCCCGGCCGGTTGAGGGTGGATCAGCGGTTGATTGCCGTTGTAGCGCGGGTGATATGCGGCATAGAACTGGCGGATGAAGTCGTCGAGGTCCACGATGTCGCCGGTCGCCACATCCACGTTGATCCGAAATCCCCGAGCCGACCACCAGCCGTGGAATTCCGGGTTCACCCACCGGTGCGGGTCGCCGGGACGGTCGGCACAACGGCGCACCATCTCGGCGTAGATGCGATCAAGGTGCGGAACCACCAGCAGCGACACCGGATCGAGATCGATCGGGTCAGCTGTCGCGACGCCGCCGACACTCTCGGCCGAGGAGATGCGCTGGCCCTCGAAGTGGGCGATCACCTCGTCGTCGCGGGCCGCCCACGCCACCACCTGCAGCAGGTAGTCGGGATCGTTGTAAGCCCACATCGACAACGCACGCGCCGACTGGCACGTCGGGTTGTCACCCTGGCCCACCCCGAGTGGCTGGCCCAGCATCGACAGGAGACCGCCCAGCAACAGTCCCTCGGGTTCCACCGCCGGCCCGAAGGCCGAGTGCAGACGCTCCCGAACTGCTGGTGCGAGTTTCAGCGACACCTGACGCCACAGCGACGGCACCACCGGCGGCTGGTGCAGTATCCCGCGGTCGAGCAGCAAGGCCAGTCCGTACAGGCATTGCGCATGCTGCGGTTCCACGGTGCGCAGGATCAGCTCCTGCACCAGGTCGGTGTAGCGGAGCAGACAATTGCGTCCCACCTCCGAGAGTCCGAGGGCCTCGGGCAGGAGAAAGATGTTGTCGTCCACCAGGAACCGCACCAGGGCGGCGTGGTATCCGGACACCAGACCGGTGTCGTGCATGGCGCGAGCGAATCCGCGCGCCTCGAACTCCAGCCCCTCGGCGTCCATCGCCGACAACCGCGACAGGTACACGTCGATGCCGGGGTCCTCGCGGCAGGCCTCGGTGGGACCGAACAGCGCGGTCGTCAGACGATCGAGTCCCTGCCCCGCGGCGCCCAGGTCGACGTCGGGGTTGTTGCGATGGACGGCGATCCGGGTGACCATCGCCTTCACGTGATCGACCTGGATCGGTCGCTGACGCAGAATTCGCCAGATCTCCTCGACCAGTTCGTCGAGCACGCTGTCGTAGCCGATCTCGTCGACCACATAGTCGAACACGGCGCGGGCCACCCGCGCGCCGCCGTTTTGCCGTGCGCGGTCGGCTTCCGACATCGGCGCGAGCAGCAGATCCAGGTTCAGTGCCAGTACCTGCGACAAGAATCGTCGGGCATCGTCGGCGGTCATGTCCGGACGCGTGTGCTCACCGGCGGCGATCGCCACCAGCCGCAACTCACTCGTGGCCTCGAGGATCACGGTGTCAGTGTTGTCGCCTCGCAGGCTCGGACCGGCCAGCGCCGGCACCAGGATGTCGGGTTGATCCCAGTCGGAGCCGGCGAACACACCGGCACGTTCCAGCGCCGCGGCCCGCGCGCGGACAGCCGCGCATCCACCGGGTTGGGTCAGCACCCGGCGCAGTGCGTCGAGGACTCGTCGCAGTTTGCCCGGCTTGGTGAACTCGGGCGCCTCGTCCATGGCCGTCGTGGCGTGGTCGAGTTGTTCGATCCGAGACACCAACGCACGGCCGGTGTCGGGATGGTCGATTGATGTCACTGGCAAGGGCACCTTTTGTGGTTCTCGCGGTGCCGCGTGCCGCGCACCTCGGCGGACCGCGGCGACGTCTCACACGTAGAAATCGAGTTCTTCCTGACGCTTGAGCAGATCACGCATCCGATAGGGATCCTCACCGAAGAAGTACAGCAGACCCCAGTGCGTGCCGAAGGCAGTGCGCTTGGTGACGGTCTCCTCGAGTGGCTCGGAGAGATCGTTGGTCTCGTAGTAGTCGTCGTCGGCGGTCTCCTCCGGGATCTCGAGATTGGAGACCACCCGGCGGCGTGGATACACACCGAAACATCCCGCGACGCCGCTGGCGTCGACCACCTCACGCGGGAAGAAGGCATCGATCTCCTCCTCGGTGGTCTTCGGGTCGAAAGACAGCACCAGCGCTTGGTAGGCATTGAATCCGTACGCACGTTCCAGCAGCTCAAACACCTTGAAACCCGGTGGCCGATAAGCGACTTCGCCAAAGTACATCTCACCGTCGTTGGTCACGAAGTATTCGGGGTGCACGAATCCGAAATCGATGTCGAAGGTCTTGATCAGCTTTTCGATCTGTGCGGTGATCGCCGGACGGTACTTCTCCAGTTCCGGGGTGGCGGGCACGAAGACCGAATAACCCAACGTCACGTATTCGGAGATGTTGAGAAACTTGATCTTGCCGTTGTGAATCCACGCCTCGACTGCGAACTCCCAGCCATCGAGGTGCGACTCCATCAGGACCGGGAACTCTTCTTCCGGAATGGTGTCGACCTCGTCGGGGGTACGGATCACCCGGTGTCCGAGGCAGCCGGCCTTGTCGAAGGCCTTGAGATGGATCGGGTCGTTGGGATCACCGTCGAGTTTGAGCAGGGTCTGATTCACCCGGCGCAGAAAGCGCACTACGTCATCACGGTCGTGCGCTTCTTCGAAGATGCCGACCCGGATACCACCGAGCTGGGCGCGGCGCTTCATCAGCGCTTTGTCACGCAACAGCATCGCCTGGCCGAACAGCCGCGGCTTGTTCATCAAGACCGAATTGATGGCGCCCGCCCACTCGACGGTTTCCTCGAAGAGCGGGATCGCGACGTCGACACCCATATCCTGCAACGTCTCGGCGATCTCCATCGAGCGGTCGTTGAGGCGCTCGAAGTTCCAGGAGAGATACGGGATGTTGTGTTCGGCGCAATATTCTTCGGCCCAGTCGGGGGCCACCACCACGTAGCGGCGGTCGAATGAGTCGACCGCCTCGATGGCGCCAAGACTCCAGCCCAGCAAGGCCACATAGCCTTTGTCGGGGTTCTTGGGTGCCTTCGCGGGTGCGTCATGTGTTGCTGTGGCAGGCGCGGTCATGCATGTCCTTTCGCTGCAATTCGTGCGCGGTTCATGCTGCTTCTTCCTGAACCCAACCTACAGAGGACGCCCAGCGGCCTCCACCGGGTACGCGCCGATCGGGCCGATGACCGTGTCGAAAACGGCAGGCGGACGTCTGCAACTGCAGGTCAGAGCGGGGGTGACAGGGCCTGCCATAAGTGCGGCGATTCCTTGGCCAGCGAGCACGACCTGATAGAGCCCCTCGTCCGGGGTTACGTCACGCTTGATGTCCGCGGGCCCGAGCTGACCGGCACCGGCATAGAGGAACAACGTCTTTCCGCGGAGCTGGTCCAGACGACGAGCCGGGTCGTGATCGCGCCAACCGCCGGACCCGACGGGACCCCACCTGTTGTCGGCGTTCGCACCGGTGAGCGAGAGCGTCGCGCCGCGATCGCCCGTTTGCCGTCGGCAATCGAAACCCGCATCGATCAGTGGCGGCAGTTCCTGGATCAGGAATGTCTCCCACGTGGGTTTGCCGACTGATGGGTCGCGACGTTCCCAGTCGGTGTAGAAGGTGCCGTACGCGCCGGTCGGGAGCACCACCGTTACGTCTTTGTCGGCAAAGAACTCCTCTGCACCACCGGCCCGGAGCCAGTCAGATGTGCGCCCGCGGCGGCGCAGCCTGAGCCGTTCCTGCCGCAGCCAGACTCAATACGATCAGCGCGGCGCCGACGGCACGCCAAGCAGTCCGAACACAGAAATTCGCCCACGTCCTCCCCCGCCCCACGATCACGTGATCTATCCGACAGAAGTTGCCGCACCGCGTTGTGACCCACCGGACAAGGCGAGACGGACACCTCCGCCGTCGTCGGACAGAGTCCGCCTCACACCGTCCCGCGCGCCGCCCAGGCGGTGGCAACCACCCGAAACGGTCCCGGCCCCAGACGATCCCGCGCGACACCCTCGAGGCGTGCGCGTGCGTCGGCATCCAGTCGCTGGACGTATTCACCGGCCGGGCCCACGCCGAACGTGTAGGGCTCCCACCATTCCTCGAAGGCGGGGTGTTCGATGTCGACCGCGATGGGCTCCTCGACTACCGCGCGTAGACCGGCGTCCACGAACAGCTCGGTCAGATGCCCCCGGTGCGCTCCGGACAACAGCGCCTCATCTTCGGCGTCGGGATCGAGCACGTGCACCGCATCCCAGAACGGCGCCAGCGCACCGGTCGGCCCGTCCCAGACACACGCCGCGACCACCCCGCCCGGCCGCGTGACGCGGGCCATCTGCCGGATGCCGCGGACCGGATCGGTCATGAAATGAACCACTAACTGTGCCATCGCGGCATCGAATTCGGCGTCGCCGTAGGGCAGTTCCTCGGCCGTACCGGTCCGGACATCGACGTCGGGGAGCCGCTGCCGGATCGCCGCGACGAACGGCGGCGACGGGTCTATCGCCGACACCTCGGCCCCAATTGGACCCAGGTGCGCTGCCAAAGCTCCTGGGCCACAGCCGACGTCGAGTACCCGTTGGCCGGCGCGGACGCCGGCGAACGCCGCGAAGACGCCCGCCAGCGGCTCCGCATAACGCCCCATGAATCGGGCGTATGCCTCCGACGGGACGGCAAAGCTCACCTGGTCATTTTAAGTCCGCAGGTCAGGACGAGGAACCGGTCCGTCGAATGACATCGAGGAGATCGACGCCCCACTCCCGGCCTGGTCCCGAGATCAGGCGGGCTCGCGCAGGATGCCGATGTGGCGCACCGTCCCGGACAGGCGCGGCAGTGTTTTCGGCGGAGACCACGACCGCAGCCCGTCTGTGCTGTCGGAGTACAGATAACGCCCACTTTTATAGGCGTCCAGATAGATCCGCCAGGCTCCGTTGGGCAGCTGGGTGAGCACTGGCCCCTCCACGAAGCGACCCCAGTTGCGGGTGGGCACAAATCGATACGGTCCGGCCAGCGACGGGGCCACCGCATGCTCGATGACCTTCGTCGTCTCGTTCTTGGTGAACGCGTGATAGGTGGCGCCGGTCTTCACCACGGTGGTGTCGATGTGGTCGGCGCCGATCCCGACGATCGGTACCGGTGGACTCCACACCCGCAGCGACGGATCGAGCGCGGTCATCACGTAGGGCACAAAGCCGCCGCCGGTCGACATCGACAGGATCACGTTGACCCGGCCGCCGTCGACGAAGAACTCCGGCGCCCATGCCTTGGTGGTGAACGGCGACAACGACGGGAGTTCACTGGAGCCGGCCGACCCCGACGAGTCGGATCCGCTCGAACCGAACAGGCCCTTGCCGTCGCCGGTGCCGGGCAACAGTGCGCAACACAGCGGGACCGGCCAGTTGCCGATGGGCGTCCACGACACCCGGTCCCGGCTGCGCGCGAAACCGATGTTCGCGCCGTCGACCGTCGTGTAGGTGATGTAGTACCAGCCGTCGGTGTTGCGGAACATGCTGGCGTCGCGCACACGACCGGCCGGCGGCCGGTAGGCCGACTTCCGCAACAGCCGGAAGTTCGTGGCGTCGGTCGACGTGTAGACGTCCATGTCGCGGTCGGTGGCGTTGCTGAAGCCGACCATGGTGTAGCGCCAGCCGGACGGCGCGGCGTTGCCGGTGCCCTGCGCCGAGACCAGCAGTCCCGCGGCAGTCAGCACGATCGTCATGAGGGAGAACACTGTTCGCCTGGTACGCGTCACTGGTGCAGTATCGACGACGACACCTGCACCATGCACAACTTTCGGGATAGGTGCGCGGAAAATCGTCCTGACGAGAACGGTTCATCGATGGCCGGAGCCACCGCATGCAAGATGACAAGATCGGCTCACGCTATGCCCAGGTCGCCGACCTCTACATCGACATGTTCGGCAGCCCGGACCGCGTGGACGCCGCCGACCGTGCCTTCATCGCCCGGCATCTCGGTGACGTCAGCGGTCCGGTCCTCGACGTCGGGTGCGGACCGGGACATCTCACGGCCTACCTCGCCGATCTCGGTGTCGCGGCACGCGGTATCGATCTGGTGCCGGGCTTCGTACACAATGCCCGGTCCACCCGACCCGACCTCGATTTCACCGTCGGATCGGTGCGCGCGCTCGATGTGCCGGACGGATCGCTGAGCGGAATCCTGGCCTGGTACTCGCTGATCCACCACGATCCGCACGAGGTCGCCGAGATCGCCACCGAGTTCCGCAGAGCCATGGTCGGTGGCGGCGTACTCGTCGTCGGATTCTTCGAAGGAGCCGTGGTGGAACCGTTCGACCACAAGGTCGCGACCGCCTACCGGCGACCGGTCGACGACATGTCAGCGGTGCTGGCTGCGGCCGGGTTCGTCGAGATCGAGCGCACGCGCCGGGCCGGCACCGATACGGCGCGTGCACATGCGGCACTCGCCGTCCGCGCTCGGTAGCGGCCGCAGAGTCGATGCTGTGCCGGGGACCTTCAATGACGCTTCAGACCACCATGTCGGCCGGGAGTTGCAGCGCCTCGCCAAAATTGTCGTCGATCAGAAGCACGGCGTCCGACGGCGTCACTCGCACATCGCCCGGTCCCTCCGAAGCGGAAGGTGCGAGACGCTCGATCGGGCCGGATTCCACAAGTGCGCTGCGCCTACTGCGGGAACGAAACTCGATCCACCCGCCAAGACATCTAGGGGCGATTCATAACCGCAGGTGGCGAGCGATCTTAGACATTGAACCGAAACTCGACCGGTTTGCGCGACCGATGAACGTGCGTCAGCCACTCTCCCCGAGCGTGACCGAGTACCGGCGTTCTATGCCGACCGTGGCGCGGCCCCACTCGCTCTCCGCATCTCGACCCTAGTGGAAGGCAAACGCGGACTCGTCGGCAAATCTCTCGGCAACCCGCCAGACCAATGGATCGTTGGTCCGATCGACATCGAAGGACAAGCAACCCGGCTCGCATCGGGTCAGTTCGAGGTGACGGCGCAAGTGCCGTTCGACAACGTCAGCCTCGTTGGAGTTCGCACAGACGAGATGACCCGTAAGGACGACCTCGCCCGTCATGCCGACTGCAGCGGAATGATCGCATCAATCTGCTCGGCGGCACGGTCCTCGGCGAGGTCAAGGTCGTAATGCGACTGCAAATTGAGCCAGAATTGAGCCGACGTGCCAAAGTACTTCCCGAGTCGCAAGGCCGTGTCAGCGGTGATCGCACGCTTGCCGTGCACGATCTCGTTGATGCGGCGCGGAGGCACACCGATTGACACTGCCAACCTGTTCTGCGTGATGCCGAAACCCTCGATGAAGTCCTCCATGAGGACTTTCCCTGGATGGATCGGCGCGATCTTGTCAGTGGTAGTCAACGATCTCCACCTCCTCCGGCACAGTGTCCGCCCAGACGAAGCAGATTCGCCACTGGTCATTGATTCTGATGCTGTGTTGTCCCGCCCGATCACCTTTCAGCGCTTCGAGCCGGTTCCCGGGTGGGACCCTGAGGTCGTCGAGCGACTCTGCCGATCCCACCTGACGAAGTTTGCGCAGCGCGACCCGATGAATCCGCGGATCGAGCGAGCGAGCGCGTTCACGACGCCACAGGCGTTCGGTGTCCTTGGTTGCCGAACGACCGGATCACGCGATCAGAATATACCGCTATGCGTTAATAACGCTAGACGTTAAATCTGAACTCGACCACGTCTCCGTCGGCCATCACGTAGTCCTTGCCCTCCATACGCACCCTGCCGGCGGCCTTGGCGGCAGCCATCGTGCCGGCGGCATCGAGGTCGTCGAAGGACACGATCTCGGCCTTGATGAAGCCCTTCTCGAAGTCGGTGTGGATCACGCCGGCCGCCTTCGGTGCGGTGTCGCCACGGTGGATGGTCCAGGCACGCGACTCCTTGGGCCCCGCCGTCAGGTAGGTCTGCAGCCCGAGGGTGTGGAAACCGGCGCGGGCCAGCGAACGCAGGCCGGGTTCGTCCTGCCCGATGGAGTCGAGCAGTTCCTGCGCGTCTTCCTCGTCGAGTTCGAGGAGTTCGCTCTCCACCTTGGCGTCGAGGAACACCGCGTCCGCCGGGGCCACCGAATCACGGAGTTCCTGTTTGCGCGCGTCGTCGGTGAGGACGGACTCGTCGGCGTTGAAGACGTAGAGGAACGGCTTGGCGGTCATCAGATGCAGTTCCCGGACCGCGGCCAGGTCGAACGAATCCTTCTGGGAGAACAGCGTCTTGCCCTCGTTCAGGATCTCCTGGGCCTTCTGCGCAGCCGCGACCGTCTCGGCGAGGTCCTTGTTTTTGCGGGCATCCTTCTCCATCCGCGGCAGCGCCTTCTCGATCGTCTGCAGGTCGGCGAGGATCAGTTCGGTCTCGATGATGCCGATGTCGGCGAGCGGATCGACGCGGCCGTCCACGTGCACGACGTCATCGTCGGCGAAGACGCGCACCACTTGGCAGATGGCGTCGGCCTCGCGGATGTTGGCGAGGAACTGGTTGCCCATCCCCTCCCCCTCAGACGCCCCCTTGACGATGCCGGCGATGTCGACGAACGACACCGTGGCGGGCAGGATGCGCTCGCTGGAATGGATCTCGGCCAGCCGATTGAGGCGCGGATCGGGCAGTTCGACCACGCCGACGTTGGGTTCGATGGTGGCGAACGGATAGTTGGCCGCCAGCACGTCGTTACGGGTCAGTGCATTGAACAGGGTCGACTTGCCGACGTTGGGAAGCCCGACGATTCCGAGGGTGAGACTCACGGGCGTCCAGTCTATCGGCATCGGGATCGAGCGTCGGCGAGGGCATGGACGGGTCCGCGCTCGCACCGCGATCTGTCGGCGACATTCGGGGTTCCGTCGGCGGGATTGCGGGTTCTGTCGGCGCTACTTCTCGGTGGAGGTGCCCGGATCGTCGACCGGCGCGTCATCGGCGGGTTCGTCGTCGGGGACGCCGATGTGCGCGGTGACCGGCGTGCTGTGCGGCGCCAGGGCCTCGCCGGCACGTTCGGCGATCTGCTCGTTGAGATAGCGCAACACCACAGCCAGTGCTGCGGCGGCGGGCACCGCGAGAAACGCGCCAGTGATACCGAAGAGGGTGCCGCCCAGGGTCACCGACAGCAGCACGATCACCGCATGCAGATCCATCGACTTCGACTGCAGCCACGGCTGCAGCACATTCCCCTCGAGCTGCTGCACCGCCAGGATGATGCCGAGCACGATGAGCGCAGTGGTCAAGCCGTTGGACACCAACGCGATCAACACCGCCAGCGCCCCCGCGACGAACGCACCGACGATCGGAATGAAACCGCCGAGGAACGTGATCACCATCAGCACCGCGGCCAGTGGCACGCCGAGGATGAACAACCCGGCACCGATCAGGGCCGCGTCGACGAAACTGACGATCGCCTGCGTACGGATGAAACCGCCGAGGGTGGTCCACATCCGCAGCAGCACCTCGCCGATGTGCGCGCCCGAGGGCCTGCCGACGGTCCGGTCGAGCCACGGGAGGAACTTCGGGCCGTCTTTGAGGAAGAAGAACACCAGGATCAACGTGGTGAACAGGGTGACGAGAATCGACGTCGCGGTCCCGACGCCGCTGAACACACCGGCAGCGATCGTCGACGCGCTGGACTGCAACCGCTGGACCACCGTGTCGACGATGTTGTTGAGTTGCTCGTCCTGGACGTTGAACGGCGGACCCTGAACCCAGTCCTGCAGCTGCCGCACACCGTCGGTGGCGCGAGATGCGAACTCGGGCGCCTGATCCACGATCGACGGCACGATCAGACTGACCACGCCGGCCAGCACCCCGAATCCCAGCAACATCATCACCAGCGCGGCAACCACTCCCGGAACACCGCGATTGCGCATCCACCGCGCCGGCGGCCACAGCACCGTGGAGACGATGATCGCGAAGAGCACCGGCAGCAGGATCACCCAGAGCTTGCCGATCACCCAGAGCAGTACCCAGAACGCCGCGACGACCAACACGAACTGCAGGCTCACGATCGACGTGGAGCGCAGTCCAGCCAACACGACCTGGACCCGAGTGGGATGCGACTGCGCCGGTGGCGTCGAGCCGGCGGAGCGCGTTGCGTCGGGATCGGGCGCACCCGATTCATCTGTCACGCCCAAATGGTCACATACTTGCCGGGCGCACGACATGAACCGATGACGACGAGTCGCACCGCGCCGCGTACCCGGGCGGGTCGATCAGTGTCGCTTCAGTTTGCGCTCGAGGTACTTGACGAGTTCGTTCATCGCCTCGAGTTCCACGATGAGCGGCGACGGCGGTGGGAGTGCATCGTCGCGGCGGGCAGAATCGGAACGGGCCGTGTCGCAACGGGCAGCGTCGTCAACACACTGTCCATCGATCGCCGGTTCACGCCGCTCCGGCATGCTTACCCGGGACTGATCACGTCGTGCCCGTTGAGGGCGCACCCGCTCGTGTGATACCTCCTCCCGTGCACATTCGCGTTGGATGGTCTCGGGCCCGTAAAGAGCCATCATGATCTCGAGCCCCCACGCAGGTAGTTCAGCCAAGGCGGGTTCGTGGTCACGTCGTCGTTGACGGCCACCGAACAGAGCGGTCATGAGCCATATCGTGCCAGCATTTGTTATCTGCGTCACTATTTTCTGGTTATTACGATGCACCAGATCGCCATGTCTGATTCCCGCCAGGATCGCACCGCCGACCGTGTCAGAGTGGATGCGTGACCACCACGATCGACTGTGCCGGCGCTCTCGATTTCGACAGCTGCTATCGCGCGGTCTCCGCACGCGACAGCCGGTTCGACGGCCAGTTCTTCATCGCCGTGCACACAACCGGGATCTACTGCCGGCCGTCGTGTCCCGCCCGGACCCCGCACCGACAGAACGTGCACTTCGTGTTGACCGCAGCAGCCGCTCAACAGCAGGGATATCGCGCGTGTCGCCGCTGCGCACCCGATGCCGTGCCCGGCTCACCGCGATGGAACACCCACGCCGACCTCTCCGCGCGGGCCATGCGGCTCATCGCCGACGGCGCCCTCGAACGCGGCGGCGTAGAGGAACTGGCCGCCCGTCTGGGCTACACATCCCGTCACCTCACCCGAGTGCTCACGGCCGAGCTCGGCGCCGGCCCGCTCGCGCTGGCCCGCGCCCACCGTGCGGGCACCGCGCGCGTGCTGATCCAGCGCACCGCAATGTCGATGGCCGACATCGCGTTCGCGTCCGGCTTCCGCAGTGTGCGGCAGTTCAACGACACCATCCGCGACGTTTTCGGTCTCACTCCGTCGCGCATGCGGTCACTGGGCGCGCCCGCGGCCGCCGGCCGCCCGTGCGCCATCGGCGAGGTGTCGCTCCGGCTTGCATATCGACCCCCACTGCACCTGCCGTGGTTACGTTGGTTTCTCGGTGCCCACCTGGTCGCCGGTCTCGAGACCATGTGGACCGGCAGTGACCCGTACGAGTGGCGGCACAGTCGCGCAGTCGACCTTCCACACGGCCCCGCTCTGGCCACCATCGAACCCGCCCCCGCACATGTCAACGTGCGCATCGAGCATCTCGACATGCGGGACCTGGGCGTCGCAGTCAACCGGGTTCGACGACTGCTCGACCTCGATGCCGACCCGCTCAGTACCGACGAGGCACTCGGCGCCGATCCCGACCTGGCCCGCCTGGTACGTACTGCTCCGGGGCTGCGCGTCCCGGGAACCATGGACTCCGCCGAAACTCTGATACGCACGATGATCGGGCAACAGATCAGTGTGGCGGCGGCGCGCCGTCATGTGGATCGGTTGGTCGACGAGCTCGGCCGCCCCGCGCCGTGGACATTGCGAGACGACTCGCTTACGGGGGTGGACCTTCGTGACGCTCGCAAGCTCGCTCCTCCAGGACCAGACGACGCCCGCACGCTCACTCCTCAGCGACCAGATGACGCTCGCACGCCCGCTCCTCCGGGACCAGGTGACGCCCGCAGGTTGTTCCCCACGCCGGCGGCGATCGCCGAGCACGGTCACACAGTCCTGGCCGGCCCACGTCGCCGCATCGACGCGATTGTGTCGACTGCAGCCGTGCTCGCCGACAACCGGATCGATCTGCACCCGGGCCGCGGTGCCGCCGACCTCCGCGCCGAGCTGTTGACGCTGCCCGGAATCGGCCCGTGGACCGCCGACTACGTGACAATGCGCGTGACCGGGAACCCCGACATCATGCTCGACCACGACCTCGTGGTGCGACGCGCCGCCGCCGACCTCGACCTGGACCTCCAGCACGGCCACACCGCATGGTCGCCGTGGCGTTCGTATGCGTCGATGCATCTGTGGCGATCCCGATTGTCGGTGTCTGAGCCGATACTGGGTGACCAGACAGCGGACACGTCGATGTTGCCGAAGGATTCCATGCGGGCCCCCTCACCGAGATCGCGGATGACGCGATCGATACCCGCTCGGCCGGGCCAACCGGTCGGCACTCTCGAAGGAGCACCATGACCGCAACCATCTGTCCCACCCACTCCGCGACGACGACGGCACGCCGGGCCTCGGTCTCGACCCCCGATGGCACCTTCACGGTGATCGCCGACGACGCCGACCGTGTCTTGGCCTCGGGCTGGACCGAGGATGCGGATTACCTGATCGACCTCGTCCATCGATCGATCCGCCCCATCGCTGTACTGCACACCGAGTCCCTCGGAACCGTCACCGACGCCGTCGACGCCTATTACGCCGGTGAGCCGACGCAACTCGATGCCATCGAGGTCCACCAGCGATCGGGGCCGTTTCTGGGTCGGGCCTGGCCCGTGCTGCGGACGGTCGCCCCCGGCAAACCGGTCAGTTATGCACAACTGGCCGAACTCGCCGGCACACCCACCGCGATACGCGGCGCGGCGGCCGCCTGTTCGCGCAACGCCGCGGCATTGTTCGTCCCGTGTCACCGGGTGCTGCGCAGCGACGGCTCGCTCGGCGGGTTCCGGTACGGGCTCCCCGTCAAGCGGTCGTTGCTCACGCGCGAGGGATACGCGACGGCCTGAGCGGTTTGTCGTACCCGTCGGCCACGATGGCGGCCATGAACATCTCTGTGGTCGCCGGCGTCATCGCCGGACTGATGGTCGGGCTGGTGATCGGATGGTTGGCGAGTGCGTCACGTTCCACCGCCGCACTCGCCGCCGCCCGCGCCGAACTCGATTCCGTGCGGTCCGCGCAGGATCTGACGGCGCGCGCGCTGTCTTCGGCCTCCGAGGACGCCGCCCGACGTCAGTCCTCGGCCATCGGCGGGCAGGTGGCTCACATCATCGACCCACTGCGCGGTCTGCTGGCACAAATGTCCGAGGAACTGCGCCGAACCGAGCATCACCGGATCAACGCCTACGCAGGTCTCAGCGAACAGGTGCGCGGTATGCATGCAGCGTCGGCACAACTCACCGACCAGACCCGGGCGTTGACGAATGCCCTGCACACGCCGCAGATCCGAGGGCGGTGGGGTGAGGTCCAGCTCGAACGTGTGGTGGAGCTCGCAGGCATGTCCCGACATTGCGACTTCGCCACGCAGGTGGGTGCCGACGGCACCGCAGGCTCGGTCCGGCCGGATATGGTGGTCCACCTCGCCGGAGGGCGCACCATCGTGGTGGACGCGAAAGTTCCGCTGCACGCATATCTCCGCGCTGTCGACACCGACGATCCGGACGAGATCGCGCGGCTGCACACCGAACACGGCCGCGCGTTGCGCAACCACATCACCCAGCTGGCGTCCAAGGCCTACTGGTCGGCCTTCGACAACACGCCGGAGATGGTGGTGCTGTTCGTGCCGAGCGACCCGGTCCTGGAGGCCGCGGTCCGGGCCGAGGGGGACCTGATCGAGTTCGGCTTCACCAAGAACGTGGTGCTGACCACGCCTGCCACCCTCGTCGCGCTTCTGCGCACCGTCGCCCTCGGTTGGCGCCACGACGCGATGGCCCGCGACGCGGCGACCATCCACCAACTCGGGACCGAACTGCACCATCGACTCGGCGGGGTGCTCGGCCACCTCGACCGGCTGGGCGGCTCGCTGCGTCGTGCGGTGGAATCGTTCAACTCCACCGTCGGCGCGGTGGACGCACGAGTAGGGGTCACAGCCCGCAAATTGGCCGAACTCGACGCTCTGCAGGGTGAGGCCGAACACACCGGACCGACGCCCATCGACATCACGATTCGCAGCGCTGGAGGCGTGCGGACCAGCGCAGACTCCCCCAACGACGACCAATGGGCAACATCACCCGGCGGTTAACGGATTTCTGCGGTCGACCCGGTACCGTCTAGATGTGTCTTCCGCCCAACAGCGTTCAGCGGTGCCGCTGGATCAGCAGTCCGTGCTGCCCACGGTCCGCGGAGTTCCCTGGTGGGGCGCCGTGTTGGTGGCCACGGTCATTGCCGGCATCGGAGCAGCGATCGACGCGAGCAATACCGACGGGCTCGGTGCCGTGTTCAAGTTCTGCTACCTGGTCGGATGTGTGAGTGCCGCACTGGCCGTCCGGCGCCGGGCCCTGTTCACCGCCGCGGCGCAGCCTCCGTTGATCGCATTCCTCGTCGGGGTCATCACCCTCTACGGGTTGAACGCCGAACAGGCGTCGTCGGGCCTCAAGAGCCTGATCTTCCAGGTGCTGCTGCCGATCGCGAACGACTTCCCGTGGATGGCGCTGACCTTCCTCGTCACGTTGGGTCTGGTGGTGGCCCGCTGGTACCTCACCCGAGATCGAGCCGCAGGCGACAAGAAACGACCCAGCGGCCCGGCGCGGCCCGCTGCTGCCAACGGCGCGAAGAGGTCATCCACCCGGACCGCCGGTCAGAGGCGGAGCAGCGCGAGGGCAGCGAAGGACACAGCCCCGTCGCAGTCCGGAACATCGAAGTCGGCAGCGTCGAAGTCGGCAGCGTCGAAGCCGGGGGCTCCCGAGTCGAGCCGACCGGCCCCCGGCACGTCGAACACCACGCAATCGCGTGCGGCGCAATCTCGTGCGTCTCGACCAGGCACTCCGCCGGAAGGCGCCGACCGGTCGCAACGTTCAGCGGCTGCCAAGGCGTCGCGATCGGCAAAGCCCAGCTTGCGTCCGGACGACCCCACCCGTGACAGCGTCAGCCGACCCGACGCCACCGCGCGCACCGAACAGAGCCGGGTCAGCGCTACCGGCCCCACACGCAACGGCCACGCACGCAACGGCGCCGTCCCGAACGGACGGCGTTCGACCGCCGGCGCGGTCTTCCGGGCCGGCGCGGGCGAGCAGATCGACGCGGTCGACGAGGTGGTCGCGCCGGTGGCCGCACCCGCGCCCGCAACCACCGCGACGGCAGGCGAGGTCGCCGCGCGCGGACGCGTCCGCCCGGCCGCGGACGAGTATCCACGGTACGAATCGGCCACCGGCCGAGCCTCGACCGCGCAATATCGGTCCACGCGCGCCCGCAACCGCGGCTGATCGCCGGGTCTGCGATCAGCCGATCGCAGCAGCCCCCGCACACCACTCGCCGAGTCGGCGCGCCGCCGCGTCGACCACCGACGGCCAGTCCATCGCCGACTCGTCGGCGGCATCGCTGACGATCTTGACCATGCGACATGGGATGCCGAAATCGGCGGCGACATGTGCCACCGCAGCACCCTCCATGTCCACGAGGTCGGCGTGGCGGGCGAGGACGTCGCGGCGCACCGGATCGGCCACGAATGTGTCGCCCGAGGCCAGCACCGTGCCGTCCCCGTCGGGCAGCTCCCACCGGTCGACCAGCGGGTAGCCCATCGCGCGCAACTCCGTTGCGGATATGTCGTGTTCGATCACGACCGATGGGAAGAAGATGCCGGTGTGCTGGGCGCGCAGCGCACCTGCCGTGCCGATGCTGATCAGTTGCCGAATCGGTGGTCGGCCGTCGCGCTCGGCCTCTACCAGCGCCCGGGTCAGCGTGGTCGCCGCGCGCACCTTGCCGATTCCGGTGACGAGCACGCGGGCGTCGGCCGGTAGGTGGTGCGCCTCGGCGCGCGTGGCGGCCACCAGCAGGGTCGAACGATCGAAGGGGTCTGTCGTCACGCAGCAGAACTTAGCGGGCCCGCTGGGCGAGCGCGACACAGGTGCGGGCGGCGCGGCCCAACGCGGTGCCGTAGGAGGGACCGTGACCGGCCGCGTGCACGGCGAGCGGGTGCAGTTGATGCACTGGCACGCGCTGCTCCCATCCCGGCCGCAATGCATGTGTGTCCTGGTAGCCGGTGATGACGACGTCGAGATGCGGACAACCGAAGAGCGCCAGCATCGCCAGATCGGTTTCGCGGTGGCCGCCGTGCGCAGCCGGATCGATCAGCACCACACCCGACGGAGTCCAGAGGACATTCCCGTTCCACAGATCGCCATGGATACGGGCCGGCGGATCCGTGTCGTCGAAGGCACCGGTGGCGATCAACTCGCAGGCGCGCCGCGTGGCTGCGGCATCGTCGGATCGCAGATTGCCGGCATCGATGGCCGGCGCCAGGTACGGCAGCACTCGTTCCGCGGCGTAGAACTCCCCCCACCGATCATGGGTGTGCGAACTCAGTCGGCGCTCACCGATGTACTGCTTGCCGGTATGCCCGGCGGGCGGCGTGCCGAACCGGGGTGCCCCCGCGTCATGCATGCCGGCCAGCGCGGCGCCGAATTCTCGGGCGGCGTGCACGGTCGGTGGGGAGGAGTCGAGGTGGGCCAACGCGATGAAGTCGTCGCCCACATCGAGGACGTCGACGACCGGACCGCCGCCCTCGCGTAACCATCGCAGGCCGGCCGCCTCGGCGCGGAAGAAGTCGCGATCGACGTCGGTACGTTGCTTGCGGTGTGTCGTCGGCATCTACGGTGTCGCGTCGGAGCCGTCGGGGGCGCTGGTACGGGAGCTCGACTCGGGCGAGCTGATCCGGGCCAGACGGTCGAAGCGGGCGTTGGCCACACGCATGACGATCTCGTAGGGCAACGCGAACTTGCGTGCCCACCAGTAGCCGAAGCGGACATCGAACGAGGTGTAGACGAGGAAACGGTTGTGCTGCACGCCGGCCAGGATCGCCTGGGCGGCCTTTTCCGGACTCACCGCGACCTTGTGGAAATTCGCCACCGCAGCCTTGACACGAGGATCGGTGCGGTCGACGCCCACGATGTCCACGGTGTCCACCAACGGTGTGTCGACACCGCCCGGGCAGACCAGTGACACGCCGATGCCGTGACGTCGCAGGTCGAAACGCAAGACCTCCGACATGCCCCGCACCCCGAACTTGCTGGCGCTGTACGCCGCATGCCACGGGAAGGCCAACAGCCCCGCCGCCGACGACACGTTGACCAGGTGCCCACCGGCACCTCGCCGGATCATCTGTGGCACAAAGCTCTCGATGACGTGAATGGGACCCATCAGGTTGACGTCGACCATCGTGCGCCAGTGTCGGTGCTCGAGGTTGTCGACCGTGCCCCACGCGGAGACGCCGGCGATGTTCATCACGACGTCCATCACGCCAACCTCCGCGTCGACCTGACGAGCGAATGCCGAGACCCACTGATGATCGGAGATGTCACCGGCCTGGTGATAGACGACCTCGCCACCGGAGGTGTTGATGCGCTTGACCACGTCGTCGAGCGCATCGGCGTGCAGGTCGGTCAGCACCAGCTGTGCACCGTCGCGGGCGGCCGCTTCGGCGGTGGCGCGCCCGATCCCGCTGGCGGCGCCGGTGATCAGGACCGTCCGGCCGCCGAGCGTGGGTACCGGCGTCTTCATCACAAGCAGGTCCTTGATCCCCATGGCCCCACCATAGTTGCGGTGCGCCGTCGCGGGTGGGACCTGCGAGGATCTGGCTGCGGGGCGTCAGCCGACCGGCAGATCGCCGTCGAAGAGGCCGTAGACGATCGTCAGCATCGCCTTGAGGACCTGCGCGGAGACGTCCTGTCCCTCGCCGAGCAGCAACTGCACCACCTCGGCGGGGTCCTCGGTGGCGAGCAGCTGCTGCACGAACGGGATGACGATCTCCAGTCCCTGCTCGCCGTCGGTCGGCTCCGGGGTGGTGCTGGTCGGCGAGGCCGTGGCCCCGGGCGCAGCACCGGTCGCCGCCGGCGGATCGGCCGGTGTGGTGGCGGCGCCGCGCACATAGTTGAGGATGCCGTCGGTGATGGCCATCGCGTACTTGAGCTGGCCGTCCTTGCCCGACAGCGCCGCAGCCTCTTGGGGATTGGACAGATTGCCCATCTCGACGAAGACCGCGGGCACCTTGGTCAGGTTGACCGCCGCAATGTCCGACCGCGTCTGCAGGCCGTTGTCGACCCCGGCGTAGTTCGCGGCCGGGAAACCTGCCTTGACGAAGGCGTCACGCATGATTTCCGACGCCTTGCGCCCTTCACCGCCCTGAACCCGGTTGACGGTGGCATCCGGCACCGGCAGTGACGGCACGATCATGTGGAAGCCTTTTTTCGAGGCGTCCGCGCCGGCGGTGGTCGAGTCGGCGTGGAGACTGACCGCGACGGCCGCACCCGACCGACTCGCGGCATCAGCACGCTCGTCGATACAGCCGCCCCACCCGGTGTCGTCGGGCCGGCTCAGCACGACCCGCGCCCCCTGGCTCTCCAGACCAGCCTTGACGAGCTGCCCGATATCCCAGTTGACGGTGTGCTCTCGGGCGCCGTTCACCCCGGTGGCGCCGCTGGTCTGGCAGTCCTTCTTACCGCCCCTGCCGTCGGGCACCTGCGCGTTCAGGTCGTGTCCGGCAGCGCTGCCCTGGTGCCCCGGATCGAGGAAGACCGTTTTGCCGGCCAGCGCGTTGCCGGTCGGCGCGGGAGCAGGCGCTGCCGAAGCCACTGGGGTCGTCGCCGACACGGCGCCGGCGGTCAGTGCCAGCGCCGACATCGCGGCGACGACGAGTCGACGCCGACGACGCGGTGTGGCCCGCCGGACGGCGGTCGGGCGGGACGTGATCTCGGGGTATGTCATGCGTTGCTGGGTCATCGCTACATCGGGCGTCGGCCAGCCGAGACCGGGAACCGCCGCCACACTCCTTCCAAGACGCAACACTGGCCACATCAGTCACAGTTGTAACAAGTGAAACAGTCTGTCGTCCAGATGGGAAATCCGCGACCTGGGCTGACCGCAAACCGTTAGTGAGCTGTGACCAGGTGCCGGGTGACACTGAGGATGCCGTTGGGGTCGGGTTGCCCGTCGTCGACGAGTGCTTGCAGACGACGATCGACCAGGTCGGCGTCCATGTCGGTACCGATGGCGACCAGGGTCGACACCCTCGGCCGACCACCCCAGGTCTCGCGCTGCACGCGGACGAATCCGCCCACCGCGTGCACGACGAACCGCTGTCGGTGACCGGGAACGTCGAACGACACCACCCCTTTGATCCGGTAGCAGCCGGCCGGTGGTCGTTCCAGGAATTCGGCGAGCCGACGCGGCTGCAACGGCGCCTCGGAAGTGAACTCCACCGAGGTGAACGCGTCGTGAAGGTGTCCGTGCCGGCCAGCGTCGTCATGGGCACGTGGCTCGTGTGCACACTCGTCGAGCAGTTCGTCGAGGGTCAGTTGCCGACTGCGCACCCGGTCGTCCTCGACGTCTCGCGGGAGCACGTCGAACAACGCGGTCGGGTCAATCCCGCCGTCGGTGGTCACCACCAGCGGTGCGGTGTCGTTGACAGCCCGTATGTCGGCCCGGATCCGGGTGAGTTCGTCGTCACCGACCAGGTCGGACTTGTTGACCACCACCAGGTCGGCGATCTCCACGTGCCGGTCGATCTCCGGATGCCGGGTGCGGAGCGAACTCCCGGAGGCGGCATCGACGAGATACACCAGTCCGCCATAACGCAGTCGCGGGTCGTCGAGTTCGGTCACCATCCGAACCAGCGTGCGGGGTTCTGCAATGCCACTGGCCTCGATCACGATCGCATCGATGGCTGCCCGCGGCCGTAGCAGCCGCGCCAACGCATCCTGCACACCGTCGGCATCGACGGCACAGCACATACACCCGTTCGACAGACTCACAGTGCTGTCGGCCTGACCCGCGATCAACATCGCGTCGACGTTGATCGACCCGAAATCGTTGACCAGTACCCCGATGCGAGCGCCGCCGGAGCTGCGCAGCAGGTGATTGAGCAGCGTGGTCTTACCCGAACCGAGAAAGCCCGCGACCACGATCACAGGCACCGTCGAGCGGGTCACGGGGCCGATCGCTCCACCGCGACGGTGCCCATCTCCTGTCGGCAATCGGCACACAGGACCGCGAGCTCTCGCCCCAGGATGTCGGGATAGTTCGCCACCTCGTTGGTCGGCGACGCACATCGCGCGCAGGTACCGACGATGGCGGCGTGCTCGGAGAACTCGACGGTCATCCGGCTGTCGAAGACGTAGAGGGAACCCTCCCAGAGGCCGTCGTCACCGAACTCCTCGCCGTAGCGCACGATGCCGCCGTCGAGCTGATAGACCTCGCGAAACCCACGCGCCCGCATCAATCCGCTGAGCACCTCACAGCGCACGCCACCGGTGCAGTAGGTGACGACGGGACGGTCCTTGAGGTGATCGAACCGCCCGCTGTCGAGCAAGGGGACGAAGTCGCGGGTCGTCTGGGCGTCAGTGACCACCGCACCGGAAAAGCGTCCGATCTCGGCCTCGATGCGATTTCGACCGTCGAAGAACACGACGTCCTCGCCACGTGCGGCCACCAGGTCGTGGACGTCGCGCGGGGACAAGCGCGCCCCACCGTCGACCACCCCGTCCTCGGCGGTCACCCTGACCTCCTCGGGCACACCGAAGGTGACGATCTCCGGCCGAACCCGGACGCTCAGACGGGGAAAGTCCTCGCCGGTGCCGTCGGACCATTTCATGTCCGCGGCAGCGAAGGCCGGATAGGAGCGGGTGGCCCTCACGTAGCGTTTGACCTGCCTGATGTCGCCACCGACGGTGCCGTTGATGCCGTGAGGTGACACGATGATCCTGCCGCGCAGGCCGTGTTGCTCACACAGCGCCTGCTGCCAGAGACGAATCGCCTCCGGGTCGGCCAGCGGGGTGAATTGGTAGAACAACACGATCTTGGGGGTCGACACAATGCAAGGGTACGGACACCTGCGCCGCAGCTCGCTACAGCTGCCCGGCACCCTCGTTCTCGGCGCATTCATGCTTGCATCGGCCACCGGATGCGAAATCTCTGCCGACACCGGTCCGTCGGAGATCGTCTTGCCACCGACCGACGTGTTGTCGACCCAATCGGAAACCAGCATCGCGACCACAAGTGCCACGCCTCTTGTCGAGGACACCGCCGGCCCGCCGCTGCCCGATTGGACGATCGGTCGACTGATAGCCCTTGCGCCCCGCGTGGACAATGCCAAGTATCACCAAGGGTCCCAAACACCGGATTCCGCACTCGAGGACACTTCCGGCTTTCACTTCTCACCCCCGGACCGCAGTGTGAACTGCTCGACGATAGCCGCGGACACCGCGACGTTGGCGTGCCGACTGAACACAGAAATCCCGAACTCGGCCGCAGCGGTCACTCCTGACGGGTGCGACGGCGAGAACAACCTGATCGCTCTGACTTCACAAGGAACAGACCTGGCAGCCTGTTCCGACCGCAATCCGGTTCTCTACCGGAGCACAATTGTCGACTACGGTCACACGATTTCGATTTCGAGATTTTCCTGTCTCGTCGAGACCGCGGGCATGTTCTGCGTCGAGTCCCGCTCGGACAATGGATTCGCAGTCACTCCAACGGGTTTGACGGAAATCGAGGCGTCAGATCGAGCGCCTGCAGAACTTCTCGGTATACCCGAATCACGCGCCGGGTCCGCGTCGGCCACACCTGACACGGACGGTGATACACCGATGGACTCGACGACGTCGCCCCGCGTGGTCCCGACCCCCTGACCGCGCCGGTGGTAATGTCCGCAGCGATTATTCACATACATCTGAGAATGTGGGCGTTTCTCAGGGACCGCTTATTTTCTGACCGCTAGTATGTGACCATCGAAGAATTCGCAACAATGCTGCGCGGGACAGCCATCGGCACGTTGGTCATCCAATCCACCCGAGAACACATTGTCACGACGAGGAAAGACGGAGTTCACTATGGCGAAGAAAGAAATCGTCCAGGTCATCGACGACATCGACGGTAAGGTTCTCGAGGAGTACGAGACCGTGCGGTGGTCACTCGATGGAAAGACCTACGAATTCGACACATCGGCAAAGCACGCGGCACAGTTCCGTGATTCGCTGGCCAAATACATCTCGGTTTCCCGGGTCACCTCGGCAGCACGCGGCGTAAAACGTGCAGCTCCGGTGTCGGCCGGACGCAGCAAAGAGCAGACGAAGGCAATCCGTGATTGGGCAACCCAGAATGGATACGAGGTCAGCGATCGCGGCCGCATCCCGCTCAATGTCATCGAGGCTTTCGAAGCCGCGCACTGACTTATCCCGACCCGCACTACCGCCGGCGCCACCGATGGGGCGTCGGCGGTAGTGCGTTGAGGTCCGACTCGCCGCGAGCAGCACCACCCTCGGATTCTAAATGACAACGATTATCGTTTACGATAGAGCTATGAAGGTACGCAACTCAGTCCGATCCCTCAAGAAGCGCCCCGGGGCCCAGGTGGTCCGCCGACGGGGACGAGTGTTCGTCATCAACAAGAAGGAACCCCGGTTCAAGGCTCGCCAGGGCTGAGTCCGACGGTCCTCACCCCAAGGTCCCGCGGACGAGTCGATCGGCGAAGTCGGGGTGCGCGCCGAGCCATTCGACGACGGCGCCGTCGGGGTCGGACCGATCGTGACGTGCGACCATCAGGTACTCGAGATCGGCGAGTTCGGCATCCGACAGGATGAGATTGGCGAACATCTGCGCGGCCTTCGGTGCGGCGCCTGCGAATCCCTCCGTGGCGAAGCTCCAGATTCCCTCGGTGCCGCCCAACGCGCCCAGTGGATCATCGAGGTCGCGGATGTCGAACTCCGCGTAGGCCCAGTGCGGCCGCCAGAGCGTCACCGCTATGTTGCGTTCATCGACGATCGCCTGCTGCAGGGACCCGAGCATGTCCGCCGTCGAGGAATTGCGAAAGGTCAGATCGCCCAGACCGTATTCCGGGATGACCCGGTCGGTGACCAGCAATGTCTCACCGGCGCCTGGCTCGATGCCGACCAACGTGTCGTCGTAGGCATCGCTCAGGTCCTTCAGATCGGCAATCGACCGGGCCGGAGACGAACTGTTCACCGCGATGGTCAAGGTCGCGTCGTCGTACCAGCAGCCCAGCGATTCCAGCTGGGCTCCGTGTCGATTGACATAGGAACTATGCGTCGTGGGCAACCAGACGTCGGGGATGACGTCGATGTCCCCGTGTGCCGTCGCCGAGAACCCGGCCTGCACGTCCACTGTCTTCACCTGTACGCCGTAGCCGTTCGTCGCGAGGACATTTTTCATCAGGTAAGCGGCAGCGGCAGATTCGTCCCAACCGACGAACGCGCCGATGATGATGTCGCGATCCCCCACCGGCTCCGCAGTCGCATCGGCGATGCGGTCGGACACCGAGCACGACGAGAACCTGCTTGCCACATCGTCTTCCGGACCGCCACCGCATGCGGCCAAGGTCAACGTCGCGACCACCACACCCGCGACGGCTCGCCACCACCTTCGTCGCACCATCGCGTCCCAACTCGGGTCACCAGTGGCCGGAGCCGTCGGTATCCATGGGGCACTCCCGATGCTGAGTTGGCCTCGAATGCCAACGGTCACATGGTACCCCCGCAGCGAGACCGGCCGCTCCCGTCTCGCCGCAGGCAATCAGCTGCCCGCACCGCGCGTACGGCCTAACCTGAACCCATGATCACCGCCATGCACACGTTGATCTACTGCGATGACCCCGAGGCCGCACGCGCCTTCTTCCGCGATGTGCTCGGATTCCCCTACGCCGACACCGGCGGGGGCTGGTTGATCTTCCGGACCGGCCCCAGCGAGTTGGGCGCACATCCGAGCTCGTGGGAGTACCAGGGCACGACCGGCGGCACCGATCAACGTTTCGACGTCTCCTTCATGTGCGACGACCTCGTCACGACCATGGCCGATCTGACGGCGAAAGGCGCACAGTTCGTCGGCGAACCCGTCGACGAACCGTGGGGTGTGACCATCGGCGTCACGGTGCCCGGCGCAGGGCAGATCACGATCTACGAACCGAAGTACGATCCACCCGCCCTCGCGTGAGCGCGAACCTCACGACACCACTCGGTAGCGCAGCATCATGTCGTGGTCTTCGTGATCGAGGATGTGGCAGTGCCAGACATATCCCTGTAGGTCCTTGGTCACCATGCCGTGCACCGGCGTGGCTGCGGCGTGGCGGTGCTGTCCCGATGCGGATGGCGCCACCGCATGTCCACCCGACGGCCGGGTCCACGATTGTGTCGGATCGGAGGAGAAGATCGCGTCCGGATCGAACCCGAGCTCGTCGGCCGTCGGGAACCGCACGACAATCGAGGTGACGTGGCCACCGACGGCGTGCACCGTGTCCTTCCAGCCGGCCTCCCACGCGGCCGGACCGCGCATCGGTCCGGCGTAGAACGCGCTCGGATCCGGAGCCCAGCGAGTACCGATCGGAGGTTGCGGATTCGCGGCTTGATACGCGACAGTGCGCAACGGCCGACGCCCCAGGATGCGGAACATGACCAGGTGCAGATGAATCGGATGAGGGTCCGGGGTGATGTTGATGATGTCCCAGCGCTCCGTTGTGCCCGCGCGCGGCTTCTCGATCTGCGGATCGGCGTAGCGCAGATTGTTCAACGACATGATGGCCGGCGGGACGCGCAGCTCGTAGGGCTGCGAGACGCTGACGTGCCGGACCCGCTGTGGTGTCGCGATCGGCGGGATGCGGGCCGGTTGTCCCCGACCGCCGCGCAGCGTCGTCGGTACCGGCCGTCGGTCACCGCGGTCGGCGCCTGCTACGAACCGGCAGAACCGGGACATCACGACCTCACCGAGCATGGCCGCCTGAAACGGTGGTGCCAGGTCGTTGCACAGTTCCACCGTCTCCCCTGGCGCCAGCGAGCTGAAATCGACGAGCAGATCAAAACGCTCCGCCGGCGCCGCGGCGAATGAGCGAGTCCGAACCGGCGCATTGAGCAGACCGCCCTCGTTGCCGATCACCCAGAACGGCATGCGGTTGGAGAAGAACAGATTCCAGACCGAGAACGACGCCGCGTTGATCAGTCGGAACCGGTACAGCCCGCGATCGACCGTCATCGTCGGCCACACCTTGCCGTTCACCAGACCGCGGTCACCGACCGCGCCACCCTCCCACATACCCTGCGGCACAACCGGTGTCGAGCGCAATGACTGATGCCCGTCCACGCGGAAGATCTTCTCCTGCAGAATCAACGGGATCTCGTGTTCGCCGGCCGGCAGGCCCAGCGGATTGCCCGATGTCCCCGTGTCGTGGCCGTCGCGCAGTAAATACATCCCGGCCAGGCCGGCGTAGACGTTGGCACGCGTGATCGCCATCGCGTGGTCGTGATACCAGAGGTGCCCGGCTTCCTGGCGGTTGGGGAACTCGAACACTGCGGTGCCGTGGTGGGGCAGCATCAGGCGCTCCGGGTTACCGTCGAACTCCGGCGGAGTGACCCCGCCGTGCAGGTGCATCGAGGTGACGGGTTGGCCTCGATAGCGTTCGGTCACTCCGTGCAGCGAGGTGTCCAGATCCGCCGCGAAGATGTGTTCGGCGAGTTCGCTGCGATAGTGCACAGTGGTCTGCTCACCGACATGCGCCTCGACGGTGGGGCCCAGGTATGGCTCGTCGTTGTAGGCCATCGTCGGCACCCTCGGCTGATCCCGGTGGAATCTGGTGCTCGTGGTGCGCGCGACGATCTCGATCGGCTGCGTCGGCGATGAGGTGATGGTGCTCGGCACCGAC
Source organism: Gordonia sp. NPDC062954 (assembly GCF_044543825.1). Taxonomy (NCBI): domain Bacteria; kingdom Bacillati; phylum Actinomycetota; class Actinomycetes; order Mycobacteriales; family Gordoniaceae; genus Gordonia; species Gordonia sp. NPDC062954. The sequence continues at coordinate 33,612 of NZ_JBITWL010000025.1, forward strand.
ATTTCGTCGACGTACTTGACCATCTCCGGCGAATGGAAGATGGTGGGCAGCTTGATCGGTGGCGCCGGATCGGCACCTGCCGGCCCGGCACCGACGCGCCCCACCAACACCCCCGAGGCAGCGGCCGACGCTGCCCCCCACAGGAATCGACGACGATTCATCCTCTGGCCCATTCGGTTCCCCCCTGCTCGGCCACGTCGAGACCGATGAACCATACCATCGGTATGGTGTGGCGCCATCCCGTGTCCGGTCCGCCCGGGCGTTGCCTCGGTCGCGACCATCACCCGCGTCGGTCTGAGAGAATCGACCGACCGATGACCAGCTCCCGCCGCACCAGACGTCTCAGCGCCACCGACTGGGTGGACGCTGCGTTGGCACTGGTCACCTCCGACGGTGCGCATGCGGTCACCATCGCCCGTCTGTGCACGACGCTGAAGGTCACGAAGGGCAGCTTCTACTGGCACTTCGACGACCTCGACGCACTGCGAGAGGCCATGGCGGTGCGCTGGCAGACAATGAACCGTCAACGCGTCGCCGACCTCGAAGCCTTGTCCGAGCTGCCGCCCGACGAGCGTCTCGCCGCGCTGTCGACGATGCTGGTCGGCGACGACCATCTGACGGTGGAGCGCGCCATCCGGAGTTGGGCGCGCAGCAACGACGAGGTCGCGCACACGGTTCGCAGCATCGACGAGGAAATCTTCGCCGCGGTCGATGCCACCCTGCGCGAACTCCAGCTGAGCCCGCGCCGAGCCCGCGTGTTGGCCGGGCTGCTGGTGTACGCCGGAATCGGCTACATCCACGGCCACGAGGGGCTCCCGCGCATTTCTGCGCAGGACGTGCAGCACACACTTCCCGGGCTGTTGTCGTTCACCGCCGGGCAGCCACCGACCGAGACAGACCCGGACGGCTCGCCGGATCACTGAGGAAACAATGCCGAGTTCCCCGCACAACTCGTGGTCCCGCACAGCGCGCATCCGTCGGCGGACGCAGCCGGCTCAGCGCTCGGTGACAACGCCTCCAGCGACATGCCACACGCGATTCGTACGCACTGTGGAGAGCATGCGCCGATCGTGGGTGACCAACAGCAGCGCCCCGTCGTACGACTCGAGCGCGGACTCCAACTGTTCGATTGCCGGGAGGTCGAGGTGGTTGGTGGGCTCGTCGAGCACCAGGACATTGGTGCCGCGGGCCTGAAGCAACGCCAGCGCCGCCCGGGTGCGCTCCCCCGGCGACAGATCGTCCACGCTCCGCCCGACATGGTCGGCTCGCAGTCCGAACTTCGCCAGCAGCGTGCGGACCTCGGCCGAGGTGTACTCCGGCACGAGCTCGCCGAATCGATCGACGAGCGGTGCGGCGCCGGCGAATCGGCCCCGCGCCTGGTCGATCTCGCCGATCGCGACATTGGTGCCGAGCTGCGCGGTGCCCACGTCGGGGCCGATCACGCCGAGCAGCAGTCTCAGCAGGGTCGATTTGCCCGCGCCGTTGGGTCCCGTGATTCCGATGCGGTCGCCGGCATCGACTTGCAACGACACTGGCCCGAGCGTGAAATCGCCGTGTCTGACGACCGCATCGTTCAGCGTCGCCACCACTGAACTCGACCGGGGTGCGGCCCCGATCGTGAATTCGAGAACCCATTCCTTACGCGGCTCGACGACCTCCTCGAGACGTGCGATCCGACTCTCCATCTGCCGGACCTTCTGTGCCTGCTTCTCACTCGACTCGGTCGCCGCGCGGCGTCGGATCTTGTCGTTGTCGGGCGCCTTGCGTATCGCGTTCCGGGTGCCCTGGGAGGACCACTCACGTTGGGTCCTCGCGCGCGCCACCAGGTCCGCCTTCTTCTCGGCGTACTCCTCGTACTCCTCGCGCCGATGCCGCCGTGCGACCTCACGCTCTTCCAGGTAGCTCTCGTATCCGCCGCCGTAGACAGTGTTGGTGTGCTGTGCCAGATCGAGTTCGACGACCCGGGTCACGCTGCGCGCCAGGAATTCCCGATCGTGACTGACCAGCACCACCCCACCCCGCATGCCGCCGACCAGGTCCTCCAGCCTCGCGAGCCCGTCGAGATCGAGATCGTTGGTCGGTTCGTCGAGCAGGACGATGTCGAACCGTGAGCACAGCAGCGCAGCCAAGCCGACCCGGGCGGCCTGCCCACCCGACAGGACGTCCATCAGGACTGCGCCTGGTTCGACGGCGTCGACGTCGAGGCCCAGATCGGCCAGTACGCCGGGCAACCGGTCGTCGAGATCGGCGGCGCCGGTCGCGAGCCAGTGATCGAGTGCGGCGGCGTAGACGTCGGCTGGATCGTCGGGTCCGGATGATGCTGCCGGATCGTCGGCGAGCGCAGCCGCCGCGACGTCCATCGCCGCGGTGGCCGCGGCGCACCCGGTTCGGCGCGCGACGTACTGCGCGACGGTCTCCCCCGGGACGCGCTCATGCTCTTGCGGCAACCAGCCGACGAAGGCGTCGGCCGGTGATCTCGTCACCGAACCCGCGAGGGGCGCCAGGTCGCCGGCCAGCACCCGTAGCAGCGTCGACTTGCCGGCGCCGTTGGCGCCGACGACCCCCACCACGTCACCCGGCGCGACCGTGAGATCGAGGTGGTCGAACAGTACGCGGTGGGCGTAGCCGCCGGAGAGATCCTTGGCGACGAGAGTGGCGGTCATGGGCACCATCGTCGCACTCGTCGTCGAACATCGAGACCCCGACGGGATCGGCTGCGAACGACTGAACAGTCGGTGAACCCCCTTGCCCTTGCCGTCCCGCTCGATTCGGATGGATGCATGAGCGACGAGTTGTTCGAACACGAGACCACGACCGAGATGACGCGCGAAGAAGCCGCACAACGTCTGCGCGACCTCGCCGATGCGATTTCGCGCCACAACGAGGTCTCCTACGTCGAGAACAACAAGACCGTGCGGGTCGACATCCCGCCGACGGTGCGGTTGACGGTCGAAATCGAGCGTGGCGACGAGTCCGAGATCGAAATCGAGATCTCTTGGTAGGTGTGGATGGCTGACCACTCCGATCTGGTCACCGTCGGCGGCGCGGGTCGGGCACATAGGCCAAGACAGGGAGAAGCCCGCTTCGACGATGAAGCGGGCTTCTCCCTGTTAGTGGAGCTAAGGGGACTCGAACCCCTGACCCCCACACTGCCAGTGTGGTGCGCTACCAGCTGCGCCATAGCCCCGTCTTCTGTTGTTCACCCCGTTTCAAGGGCAAAGGCGAAATTACACCATCGCTCCGACTCCGACCAAATCGCCTGGACGGCTACCTGGGACCGGAGTCACCCACCTCAGCCCTGCTCGTTCAGCAGCTGGTCCAGCCAGCCCGTGCCGTCCATGATGCCGTTCACCGGCTCGCCGCCGGACAGCACCGTCGGCGTGGCCACCTGCCCGCCGGTGGCCTTCGCGAGCTGGTTCCGCGACTGTTCGGAGGCCTCCGTCGCCTCGGTCACCCTGGCGCCGTCCGCGACACACTGCTGGGTCTGTGGTGAGGCACCCTGCGCGCCCGCCAGCCGAGCCATGTCCGCGTTGCTGAGGTCGCTGTCCCCGCCTTCTTCCGGTTGATTGGTGAACAGCGCAGTGTGGAATTTCTCGAAGACTTCTTTGTCCTCTCCGGTGCCTACGCATTGGGCGGCCCCGGCGGCCCGCGTCGAGTAGTCGCCGGATGCCGACCTGTCGTCGAGGAAGGTGAGCATGTGGTATCGAACCCGCAGCGACCCGTTGTTGATCGCCTCGGTGATGGCGGTGCCCGACTGCTCCTCGAACTCCTGACAGACCGGGCACATGAAGTCCTCGAACACGTCGATCGTCTGCGGAGCCGAGGGCTCGCCGATGATCAGTGCGGCGTTCTCGCTGAGCACCGCCTCGTCGACGCCGCCGCCGTCGTCTTGACTGTTGTTCCACACCAAACCGCCGACGATGAGGGCCACGATGATCGCCACCGCCACCCCACCGAGGATGTAGGTGGTGCGGCTCGACGTCGCGCTCGGCTGGTACTTCGAGTTCGCCGTCGAGGATTTCGGTTTGCGCTTGTCGCTCACCATGCCGACTCTAATGCGGCAGCGATAAGAGCTGTCTGAGTTGGTTCGAGGACTGCGTTGAGCACGCGGCGGTGACGCTCAAACCAGTACCGAGTCGACCAGTTCCTGGGCTTGCGCCTGCACCGTCGCGAGGTGATCGGCGCCCTTGAACGACTCCGCGTAGATCTTGTAGACGTCCTCGGTCCCCGACGGGCGAGCGGCGAACCACGCGTTCTCCGTGGTCACCTTGAGTCCCCCGATCGGCGCCCCGTTCCCCGGCGCCTCGGTGAGGACGGCCGTGATCGGTTCGCCGGCAAGTTCGGTCGCGCTGACCTGATCGGCGGACAGCTTCCCGAGAAGCGCCTTCTGTGCCCGTGAGGCCGGCGCGTCGACGCGGGCGTAGGCGCTTTCGCCGTAGCGGTCGGCCAGTTCCCGATAGCGCTGCGACGGTGTCTTGCCGGTCGTCGCGAGCATCTCCGATGCCAACAGCGCCAGGATGATCCCGTCCTTGTCGGTCGACCACGGCTTGCCGTCGAAGGTGAGGAACGATGCGCCCGCGCTCTCCTCGCCGCCGAAAGCGATGCTGCCGTCGAGCAGCCCTTCGACGAACCACTTGAAGCCGACGGGGACCTCGAGCAGTTTGCGGTCGATCCCGGCGACGACCCGGTCGATCAACGACGAGCTGACCAGTGTCTTGCCCACCGCCGCCTGCGCACCCCATCCCGGGCGGTGTGTGAACAGGTAGTCGATCGCCACCGCCAGGTAATGATTCGGATTCATCAGTCCGCCATCGGGGGTCACGATGCCGTGACGGTCGGAGTCGGCGTCGTTGCCGGTGGCGATGTCGTAGCGCTCACGCGCCGAGATCAGCGACGCCATCGCGTTCGGCGAGGAGCAGTCCATCCTGATCTTGCCGTCGGTGTCCAGCGTCATGAACCGGAACGTCGGATCGACCGTCGGGTTCACCACGGTCAAGTTCGTCAGGTTGTACCGGAACCCGATCTCGGCCCAGTAGCCGACCGACGCGCCACCCAACGGATCGGCACCGATGTGGATGCCGGCATCGCGGATGGCCGACATGTCGACCACCTCCTGTAGATGATCGACATAGGTTGCGGTGTACGGATATTCGCGGATGAACTCGCTGCTGCGGGCACGTTCGAACGGAATCCGGTTGACGCCGGAGAGATTGTCGGCGAGCAGTTCGTTGGCACGGCGCGCCACCACTGAGGTGATGGTCGTGTCGGCCGGCCCACCGCTGGGTGGGTTGTATTTGAACCCACCGTCGCGCGGCGGGTTGTGCGACGGGGTGACGACGATGCCATCGGCAAGCACACCGGGGTTGGCCTGGTTGAACCGGAGGATGGCGAAACTCACTGCCGGGGTGGGCGTGAACTTCTCGTTCTCGGCGATGTAAACGGTGACCTCGTTGGCGGTGAGTACCTCGAGTGCGCTGCGCCACGCCGGAATCGAAAGCGCATGGGTGTCGAAGCCGATGAACAACGGCCCGGTGATCCCAGCCGACCGACGGTACTCCACGATCGCCTGCGTGGTGGCCAGGATGTGGGCTTCGTTGAACGCCCCGTCGAGGCTGGACCCACGATGACCCGAGGTGCCGAACACCACCTGCTGCATCGAATCGTCGGGGTCGGGCACCCGGTCGTAGTAGGCCCGCTCGACCGCGGCGACGTCGATCAGGTCCTCGGGGAGCGCCGGTGTTCCTGCTCTCGGATGTGCCATGCCGCAATTCTGCCATCGGAACCGATCCGAACGTCGGCATCGTACGAATGATTACTGTGGGCACCGACTCAGCAGGCCCGCCCCAGAGCCCGGACACAGGAGGATCGTCTGGCATGCACGTCGTCGAGGCACGCACCGTCGCACAGGTGCGCCCACCGGCCACCCGGTCGTCCGCCAGAGCCGGCAGCTCGTCGTGCTGAAACGTGATCCGGCGACGTCAGGTTCGGACCGCACCGAGCTGGTGGTCCTGGTGTTGCCGGGCGGAACGGACCGCAGCTACCGGCCGTTCAGCCCACGCCAGCCGTCAGCGCTGCGGATGTACCCGTTCACGTGGTCGATCCGGGCGCGCTTTCGCAACCGGGTACGTGTGCACCAGGTGCGCTACCGCTTCTACGGATGGAACGGCGCACAGAACTGTCCGGTCCACGACGCCCGCAAGGCACTCGACGATCTGACGCGCGAGCATCCGGGCGTACCGGTGGTCCTCGTCGGCCACTCGATGGGCGGACGGGTGGGTGCGCACCTCGCGGCCGACAGCCGAGTCGTCGGACTGCTCGCACTGGCACCGTGGTGGCAGCATGCCGATTGGCGTCACATCCGCGACGGCGTCCGGGTGGTCGCGGTACACGGCACCGATGACACCCGGACCTTCGCGCGCCGGACCGAGCGAGGTGTGCACGAACTCGACGAACGCGGGGTGGACGCCACCTTCGTCCCCGTGCCCGACGGTAAGCACGCGATGCTCGATCACATCGGACTCTGGCAGAACGCCGCCCTCGATTTCGTCGGCACCGTCCTGCGCCGCTCACACCAGTCCTGACCTCACCTCCCAAACGCGCCCAGCACGGCGGTCACGAAAGGCCCTAAACGCGCCCACAAACAAAACCCAAGAAAAGCACGAGACCCCCGACCAGGCGGTCGGGGGTCTCGTCGGTGGAGCTGCCGGGAATTGAACCCGGGTCCTCCGTCGCTTCGGTAGGGCTTCTCCGTGTGCAGTTCGCTATGCCTCTACTTGGATCTCCCGGTCACGCGAACAAGCCGAGATGACGATCCCAGTCGCTGTTTGATGTCCCGCTGCCGTCCGCGACCGACGACAGCGGTGAGCTCCCTGAGATGATGCCGGCATCCGGGTGCGGGAGCAGACCCGGGCCGACAGACTAGCCTCGCTGATCAGGCAGCGAGTGCGTAGTCGCGCTGATTCTTATCGGCGCTTAATTGGTTGCTACGACGCTTAACGGTGGTCTCTAGCCTGCACCGACACGCTTCCCCTACCTCGACGCACGCAGTCGAAACCGATCAGCCCCGAGGTAGCACCCGCCGAATTTCGACGAGCACTTCAGTCTAACAACGGCTGCCGACGGTTTCATCCCGGTATCGCCTCAGTGGTGGAAGTGCGACCCCGTGCCCTCCCGCGGCATCGGCGACTCCAGGTTGTCGAGGAAGGCGATCTCGCTCTCGATGTCCCGCAACAGCGCGGCACCGAGATCACGACTCAAACCCGCCCGCACCACGATGCGCTGCAACGTCATGTCGGCGAGATCATCGGCCATCGGGTAGGCCGGCACCAGCCACCCCTTCATCCGCAATCGGTCCGACAGATCGTAGAGCGTCCACTTGTCGGTATAACCGGGCTTGAGCTTCCACGCGAACACCGGGATGGTGTCACCCTTGCTGACGAGGTCGAACGGCCCCATGTCGCCGATTGCCGCGGACAGATACTGCGCGACGTCGAGCGACTCCTGCTGCACCTGCCGATATCCCTCACGACCCAACCGCAGAAAGTTGTAGTACTGCAACAACACCTGCGCACCGGGCCGCGAGAAGTTCAGCGCGAGCGTTGGCATGTCGCCGCCGAGATAGCTGCAGTGAAACACCATGCTCTCCGGCAACGCCGCGGCATCGCGCCACACGATCCAGCCCAGCCCCGGATACACGAGACCGTATTTGTGGCCGGAGGTGTTGATCGACACCACCCGCGGCACGCGGAAGTCCCACTCCAGATCGGGCTGGCAGAACGGCGCGATCATGGCGCCGGATGCACCGTCGACGTGGATCTTGATGTCCAGGCCCGTCGACGCCTGGATCTCGTCGAGTTTCGCCGAGATCTCTTTCACCGGCTCATACAACCCGTTGTAGGTCACCCCGACGATCGCTACCACGCCGATTGTGTTCTCATCCACGTACTTCTCGAGTTCGTGGCCGTCGAAGACGAAATGCTCCTCGCTCACCGGCACCCACCGCGGCTCCACCTCGAAGTAGTTGAGGAACTTCTCCCAGCACACCTGAACGGCGGTCGACAGCACCAGATTCGGTCTCTCGATCGACTTGCCCTCGGCTTTGCGGCGCGTCTGCCAATGCCGCTTGAGCGCCAGGCCACCCAGCATCGCCGCCTCCGACGACCCGATCGTCGACGTCCCGATCGAGTTCTCCACGTCTGGCACATTCCACAGATCGGCGATGATCCGCCAACACCGATCCTCGATCGCGGCGGTCTGCGGATACTCGTCCTTGTCGATCATGTTCTTGTCGTAGGTCTCGGCGTAGAGTCGACGCGCCTCGTCGTCCATCCAGGTCGATACGAAGGTCGCGAGGTTCAGCCGCGCGTTGCCGTCGAGCATGGCCTCGTCGTGCACGATCTGGTATGCCGTCTCGGGCAGACTCATCTGGTCGGGAATCGTGAACTTCGGCAGCTCGGTGGATTCACCGGGGCGGACGAACACCGGGTTGAGGGTGAGGTTCGCGCCGATATTGGTCGTGTGCCGGGCATTGGTGTGTTTGCGGTCGGTCATCGTCAGCTCCTGAGGGTGGCGAAATCGATGAGTCTGCGTGTGTCGACGCGGGTCCACAGTGCCCTGACCTCGCGGCCACATCGGATCATATCGAGAACGCCGCGCCCACCGGCTGTTTCGGACAACCGGCGAGGCGTCAGGCGATCTGCAGCAGCACGGTGTCGTTGACCGCGACGTCGACGGTGAGTTCCCCGTTGGCGGCCTGGTATTGCCGGCCGGTCCAGGCATCGACGGCGCTGACGGTGGCGTCGCCGACCAGACCGAGACTTCCCAGTGAGACCGACATGGCGCGCGGATGATCGGCCCGGTTGGTCAACGACACGACGAGCCCCTTGTCACCGATGGCGCGGGCCCAGATCTCCGCGTCGTCGTCGACCGGCGCGCCGGCGCTGACCCGATCGTCTTGATCGATCACGATGACCGCGCGGTTGCCCAGCAGGTCGAGCGTCTGCGTCGACATCCGCGTGAGATCGTTACCGGCGATGAGCGGCGCCGCCATCATCGCCCACATCGACATCTGCGTACGCTGCTGGGCCAGGGTGAGGCCGGGGTTGCCGTCCACGCCCACGACGAGCATGTCGGGATCGTTGAACGCCGACGGCCCGACCCGGGACGCGAGCGGCGCCACGGCGTCGACGATGTCGATCACGCCCTGCGCGCCGGAATCGTCGGCGTTGGTCGACCACACAGGGGTGATGTCGTTGGTGACCCGGGTCATGGTCGCGACGCCACCCCAATCGAATTCGGCTCCCGGAACCGATTCCGCGACGCCACTGTTGGGGTTGATGCTGTACACCATGGGTCGCCCGGTGTCGCGGATCGCGTCGCGCATCGCGGTGAACGCCGACACCTGGTCGTCATGGTCGGCATTGCTCGAGCACCAGTCGTATTTCAGATAGTCGACCTGCCAGTCGGCGAAGGTCTGGGCGTCGCGGCCCTCGGGGCCGCGACTACCGGTGGCACCCGGGTAGGTACCCAGGAATTGGGTGCAGGTCTTGTCGTCGGCGCCGGCATACAATCCGAACTTCAGCCCGCGGTCGTGCAGATACTGTCCGAGTGCCGCCATCCCGGACGGGAATCGACGCGGATCGGCCTGCAGCGACCCGTCGTCGGCGCGCTCAGGCGCGGCCCAGCAGTCGTCGACGACGACGTAGCGATACCCGGCGTCACGTAGCCCGGTCACCACCAGCGCGTCGGCCTGCTCGCGGACGATCTGTTCGGTGATATTGCAGCCGAAGGTGTTCCAACTGTTCCACCCCATCGGCGGGGTCACCGGCACACCGTCGATGGCGACTCCGTCACCGCCGATGCGGCCCTCCGGATCGGGGGTGCAGGCGAGGAGACCGAGCATCGCCATCACTACCACCAGCGCGAGTACGACGATGTGGCGACGACGTGGCGACAGGGCCTCGGGCTCCGGATCTCGGGGCACCTTTCACATCCCTTTGACGCGCCGACCGATCTCGCGCTCCACCTCACGCTGCGCCGTCCGGCGCGCGATGTCGTGGCGCTTGTCGTGGGCCTGCTTGCCGCGGGCGAGTGCCAGTTCCACCTTGACCTTGCCGTCGTTGAAGTACATCGACAGCGGCACCAACGTGAGATTGCCGTCGCGGATCTTGCCGATCAGGTTGTCGATCTCACGGCGGTGCAACAGCAGTTTCCGGTTGCGACGCGGAGCGTGGTTGGTCCACGACCCGCTGCCGTATTCGGGGATGTGCACGGCGCGCAGCCAGATCTCGCCGTCGTCGACGGTCGCGAAGGCATCGGCAAGCGATGCCTTGCCACCGCGCAGACTCTTGACCTCGGTCCCCAACAACGCGATACCCGCCTCGTAGGTGTCAAGGATGGTGTAGTTGTGACGCGCCTTGCGGTTGGTCGCGATCACGTTGCGACCCTTCTCCTTCGCCATTCCTGCACCTCCTCCTCGTCCCTATCTCTCCTGCCGATCTCGCCGGCCCCGATCATTCGCGCACATAAACCCGCAGTGTCACATACGAGGTGACACCCGACAGCAGGATTCCGGCCAGGATCAGCCACGGCGACACGAACAGCACGTCGGAGATCCCGATGCGGGCCAGGATGTTCACACCGTACAGATCGCGTAGGGCGTTGTCGAAGAAGAAAACCTTGGCCGCGAACAACCCACCGATCGCGAGGAACGCACCCACCAGCGCGGCGACCACCGCCTCGAGCAGGAACGGCAACTGCGTGTACCAGCGGGTGGCACCGACCAGGCGCATGATCGACACCTCGGTGCGGCGGGTGAACGCCGCGATCTGCACGGTGTTCACGATCAACAGGATCGCCGCCACCGCCAAGACCAGGGCGACCGCGAACGCGGCGTTCCGGGTTCCGTCGAGCACGCTGAAGATGCGCTGCACCAGCTCGCGTTGGTCGAGTGCACCGTCGACACCGAGATCCTTGCGGTCCTTGTACTTGTCGAGCACCGCGCCGAACTGGGCCGGGTCGGACATCCGTACCTTGAGCGACGCAGGGATGGTGCCCTCGCGGATGTTGTTGGCGATGTCGGGATTGTCCTTGAAGGTCTGTTTGGCGGCCTCGAACGCCTCCTCACGGTCGATGAAGGTGACCGACCCGACGCCCGGCTCGTTCTCGATGTCGGTACGTAGCTCCGCACACGGCGACTCCTGGCAGTTCGGGTCGGCGTCGGAGACGGCGTCGTTGACGAAGAACTGCATCTCGACTCGGTCCAGGAAGATCTGCTGACTTTTGTCGGCCATCTGGATGACCAGCAGGCCACCGCCGAACATGCCCAGGGTGATCGCCGTGGTGAGGATCATGGCGATGGTCATGGTGACGTTGCGTCGGAAACCGTTCAGGACCTCGCTGATGATGAAGTTCGCTCGCATGGGTCTGTGCGCAGTCCTTACCGAAGTCGATGGTGCGAGAGTCGAGGTGCGGGCATTGCCGCGCACGGGGCCGGGCGCGGCAGCGGCGGTCAGCCGATGCCGTACACCCCTTGCGGATCGTTGCGGACCAGGTGGCCGTTGTCGAACTCGAGCACCCGTCGGCGCATGGCGTCGACGATATGCCGGTCGTGGGTCGCCATGATCACCGTCGTGCCACGCCGGTTCACCCGGTCGAGGACGTCGACGATCTCCTCACTGGTCTCCGGATCGAGGTTTCCGGTCGGTTCGTCGGCGAGCAGCAGCAACGGCCGATTGACGATGGCCCGCGCGATCGCGACACGCTGCATCTCACCGCCGGACAGCTCGTTGGGCATGCGGTCGGCTTTGCCGGACAGTCCGACGTAGTCGAGGACCTCTGGGACGATGCGCCGAGTCGTCGACGGTGACTTGCCGATCACCTCCAACGCGAACGCGACATTGTCGGCCACCGACTTCTGTTGCAGCAGTCGGAAGTCCTGGAAGACGCAGCCGATTGATTGTCGCAGCTTGGGCACCATCCGCCCCTTGAGCGTGTTGACGTGGAAATCTCCCACGTACACCTCGCCCGAGGTGGGCTTGTCCTCTTTCAGGAGCAACCGGAAGAAGGTCGACTTTCCCGAACCCGACGGACCGATCAAAAAGGCGAACTCCCCCTTGTCGACCTCGAGGGTGAGGTCGGTCAAGGCGGGCCGACTGGACGCCTTGTACTTCATCGTGACGTTCTCCAGCTTGATCACGAGAAGCCAGTGTAGCCACGGCCGCTGAGTTCTCCGCTCAGGTTCGGCGCGGCCAGGTCGCGGCTGGTCAGCGCTGCGGAACTGTAGTGGTCTCCGGCGTGCGGCCGAAATTCGGGATCACCACACCGGGTAGTCCCGGCACGGTGCTGCGCGTCTGGGTCCCCGTATCGCCGGTGCCCGAGCCCGGTTCGGGCTCTGTGTCACCATCGGGGCCGTCCACCGAGTCGGTTGTCGTGGTGGTGGTGGTGGTGAGCGAGGTACTCGACGGGGTCGAGGACCAGCTCGGCTCAGGGGTGACGGTGGTGGACACCGACGTGCGGGCCGGTGCAGCGGGCGGCTGGACCACCCCGTAGCGCTGCGAGGTGTAGCCGTACAGGATGCTCGAGCCGAGGAACGCGATCAGCAGAACCGCGGTGCTCGTTCGCAGGCGGGTCTTGTAGACGTGTCCCCAGTCCCGGAAGCGTTCCGGGATGATGGGGCGGGGCTCGTCGGCGCCATCTCGCTTGCCTCCCGGATCGGTCCCCGCACCGTCGCGCGTCGCGGGCTCTTTCTCGGATTCGTCGTCGGGCCGATCAGCCATTGCGATCACGCCCCTTGCCGGCCTCGTCGGCCATCGTCGCGGGCGGTCCGCCGCCGGCCTGGACACCCACGGGTGCGACGGTGATGCCCTCGCTTGCCAGCGCGCGCACGATGTCAATGCGCAACGCCCGGCTGACGTCGAACTGTTTGCCGGGTAGCGTGCGGGCGACCATCCGGACCGTGATCGAGTCGAGTTCGAGGTCGATGACGCCGAGCGGTGACGGCGAGTCGAGCAGGAGATCGTGCCAGCGTGGTTGCTCGTAGAATGCATCTCCGACGCGGTCGAGGACCTCGTTGACCATCGCGATGTCCGCGTCGGCCGGCACGGGCACGTCGACCACGGCGCGCGCCCAATCCTTGGACAGGTTGGTGGCCTTGACGATCTGCCCGTTGGGCACCGTGATGACCTCACCCTCGGAGGTACGCAGTTTGGTGACGCGCAGCGTGACATCCTCGACCGTGCCCTCGGCCTGACCGTTGGCCGACACGGTGAGAACCACCACGTCGCCGTACCCGTACTGCTTCTCGGCGACGACGAAGAATCCGGCGAGGATGTCCTGCACGATGCGCTGCGCACCGAAGCCCAGCGCCGCACCGAGCACGGCACCCGGTCCCGCCAGGCCGGTGATGGGTACCCCGAAGATCACCATGATGCGCACGATCACGATGATCGCGACGATCACGATGAGCGTCCACGCCACCACATCCACCAGTGCGCGCCGATGTTTGGCGTCCTCGGTCTGGACGATGAGGTCACTGGAGTCAAATTGGGTCTTGAGCCGGGCGGCATAGCCGTCGGCACCCCACCGGATGCACCGGATGACGAGCAGTCCACCGAGAATCCAGATGAGGATCTCCAGACCGTCGGTGGCTGCCCAGACATAGAAGCGCCCGAGCACCGCTTCGGTTGCGCCGGGAGCGAATGCCAACGGCGTCACAACGGCCGCCATGTCAGGCGTCGGCAGCAGCCATACGCCAGCGGATACCGGCTTCGATGAACTTGTCGATCTCCCCGTCGAGGATGGCGGTGGGGTTGTTGTCCTCCACGTTGGTGCGCAGGTCCTTCACCATCTGATACGGATGCAACACGTACGAACGCATCTGATTCCCCCAGCTCGAGCCACCGTCGCCCTTGAGCGCATCGAGTTCTGCGCGCTCCTCCTGGCGCTTACGTTCGAGAAGTTTGGCCTGCAGCACGCGCATGGCCGACGCCTTGTTCTGCAGCTGACTCTTCTCGTTCTGACAGGTTACGACGATGCCGGTGGGTATGTGGGTCAGCCGGACCGCGGAGTCGGTGGTGTTGACAGACTGACCACCGGGGCCCGAGGAGCGATACACGTCGACCTTCACGTCGTTCTCGTCGACGTCGATGTGGTCGGTCGTCTCGACCACGGGGAGCACCTCGACCTCGGCGAATGACGTCTGCCGGCGGCCCTGGTTGTCGAACGGGCTGATGCGCACCAGCCGGTGGGTGCCCTGCTCCACCGAGAGCGTGCCATACATGTACGGCGCCTTCACCGTGAAGGTGGCGCTCTTGATGCCGGCTTCTTCGGCGTAGGAGGTGTCGTAGACCTCCACTCCGTAGTTGTGCTTCTCGGCCCAGCGGATGTACATCCGCATCAGCATCTGCGCCCAGTCCGCCGCGTCGACGCCACCGGCACCAGATCGGATGTTGACCAACGCGTCACGTTGGTCGTACTCGCCGGCCAGCATTGTCTTGACCTCCATGGCCTCGACGTCGGCCTTCAGTGACGCCCGCTCGGCGTCCGCATCGGCCAGCGCGGCGGTCTGGTCGTCACCCTCCTCGGCCTCCGCCAGCTCGTAGTGCACCGGCAGGTCGTCGAGCCGCTGACGCAACTCGGTGACCCGTCGATACTCCGTCTGGGCGTGCGAGAGCTCGCTGGTCACCCGCTGCGCGTGGTCCTGGTCGTTCCACAGGTCTGGATCGGAGGCCTGCATCTCCAGCTCGTCGATCCGACGGCGCAGCTCGTCGAGGTCGAGCACCTTCTCGACCGTGGTCAAGATGGTGCCGATGGATTCGAGGTCTGCGGTTACGTCGGGATGCACGGTCATCAAGACTACCGTCGCGAAACCCGGCCGGGCTGCCCCCCGCCCTCGATCTGTCCCGAACCGCTCAGGCGTTCGGCATCGGACCCGGGTCCTGCGCCGGATCGGCGGGGGGCAGTTCGCCGAACCGCCACGACGAGGTCGCCTTGCCGGGCTTGTACACCACTGGTAGGTCCGCACCGATCTGCGGCCACGGATCCGCGTCACCGAGCACCAGCGTCCCGTAGACCTCGGCGGGCTCGGTCTGCGGACCTACGATCGTGCCGGACACGGTGCAGAACCGCTCACCTTTGGCGTCCCCTTGGTCCGGACGCTCACTCACGCCGGTGACCGTGAAGGTGCCCTGCACGAACTGCGCCGCGCGCGCACCCGACAGCCCTTGCGGGCTGCGGCCACGCTGCCACTGCACAACGAGCGCCACCAGAACCGCCGCGATGACCACCGTGAAACCGACCGCAAGCAACATGTGCGTCAGCCTACCGGGCGGCGTCGGGCAAATCGGACGTTCGCCGGGTCCGCAGTGAGTGGTCCACGGCTGGGTGGTCGGCAGCCGGGTGGCGCTACCCTACCGGCATGCCACACGACAGCGCTGCCACCGGCCACGGGCTCCCCGACGATCTCGAGCTCGCGTTGTCGTTGGCCGATTCGGCGGATGCGTTGACAATGCAACGCTTCGGGGCGATTGACTTGCGGGTGGACGACAAACCCGATCTGACGCCGGTTTCCGACGCCGATCTGGCCTGCGAGACGATGGTGCGGCAACGCCTCGCTGCACGTCGCGCCGACGACGCGGTCCTCGGCGAGGAGTTCGGCGGCGACACGGTGCTGCGCGGTCGGCAGTGGGTGGTGGACCCCATCGACGGCACCAAGAACTTCGTCCGCGGCGTGCCGGTGTGGGCCACCCTCATCGCGCTGCTCATCGACGGCCGACCCCGGGTCGGGGTGGTCTCGGCTCCCGCGCTGCGACGACGTTGGTGGGCTGCGGAAGGGCTGGGCGCGTTCACGGTGTTCGACGGGCAAGAGTTCCCGCGCCGGCTGTCGGTGTCGGCGGTCTCGGAACTGTCGTCGGCGAGCCTGGCGTTCTCGAGCCTGTCCGGGTGGGCCGAGCGAGGGATACGCGATGAGTTCATCGCACTCACCGACCGCGTCTGGCGGGTTCGCGGGTACGGCGACTTCTACAACTACTGCCTGGTCGCCGAGGGCGCCGTCGACGTCGCGGCCGAACCCGAGGTCTCGCTGTGGGACCTCGCCGCACTCGACATCATCGTGCGGGAGGCGGGTGGACGCTTCACCTCACTCGAGGGCGCCGACGGCCCGTCCGGGGGCAGCGCCGTGGCCACCAACGGCCCGTTGCACGGCGCGGTAGTGGAAGCGCTGCGGCCGACGACCCGATAGCGCATACGGGTGATCCTGTCCGTTCGGGGAGTTCTGCGCGCCGCACTCGCGGCCTAACGTCGGGAGAGATGCACAGAGCAGCGCAACACAAAGGAGTGGCGCCATGGCTTTTCCCGCACTCGCGCATGTGGCGGTCACAGTGACCGACCTCGCGAACAGCACCCGGTGGTACGCGGCGCTGTTCGGCGCAGACCCCGTACTCGACGAAGACGAGGAGTCTGGCGACTTCCACCACACGGTGTTCGCCCTCGACGGCGGCATGCTCTTCGGGCTGCACACGCACACATCGGCGGATCCGGGCGGTGCATTCGACGAACGCCGCCCCGGCCTCGACCATGTCGCGTTCACCGTGACGGCAGACGATCTCGAGACCTGGACACGGCGGCTCGACGAGCTCGGGATCGCCCACAGCGGCATCAAGCACGCGCACTACGGATCGGGGATCTCGTTCCGCGACCCCGACAACATCGCCCTCGAGTTCTTCGCACCGCCGAGCTGAGATCCGGGGGGGCGGAGCAACCGAATCAGAGTTCGGTTGCCGACTCCTCGTCGAGGACGACGAAGTCGGTGGAAGCCGCCTTCATGTCCGCGAGCCGGCCGTAGTGCACGCCCGAACCGGCGTCGGACAGGATGGCCTGGTGGATAGGAACCGCGACCCGCGGGGCCATGGCACGCAGGTAGTCGACTGATTCGCTGAGTTTCATCCACGGCGCCGCGGACGGCAGGGCGAGGACGTCGATCTTCTCGAACGGGATGTAGAACGAGTCGCCGGGATGCATGAAGCGGCCGGTCATCGACTTGGTGTCGAGTACGTAGGCGACGTTGTCGACCACCGGGATCTCCGGATGGATCACTGCGTGCCGACCGCCGGTGAACCGCGCTGTTACCGGGCCGACCTGAGTGTGCGAACCGGCGTTGGCGATGGTCCACGGACCGGCGACGTTGTCCTCGTTGAGCTGGGTGGCCGTCTGCGGATCGGCGAAGCGCACCGCCTGCGGGTTGGCCGCGATCAGGTCGGGCAGCCGGTTGACGTCGCAATGATCGGGGTGTTGGTGGGTGATGAAGACGGCGTCGAGGTCGGTGAGTCCCTCGAAGCCGTGGGAGAAGTTGCCCGGGTCGAAGAGGATCTTGGTGTCGTCGATCTCCACCAGGACGCACGAATGACCGAAGTGTGTGATCTGCATGCATCCCACTCTGCTCTCCTGCGCAACCGACGTCACGTCACCGCGGCGGGTCGGTGTCACACCACGAGCAGAGTCACACCACGAGAGGGAAGAGACCCCAACCGAATCCGGCATCGAGTATTCGCACAAGTCCATAGCCCAGCCACACCACGAGCACCGACATCGCAATCCGGCCGGTCAGTACGTGCTGCACCCGCCGCAGAGCACCACCGCCGGTGAGTGCCGTCCACAGCGCGATGGCGGTGACGATCACCGCCACTGCCATGGACAGCGGCCCGAACCAGTTGAACCCGATCGCTCCGACGACGTCTCCGTGTCCGAGGGCCACCCAGCTGCGGGTCAGCCCGCAGCCCGGACACGGCAGACCGGTCAGATGCGCGAAGGGACACACTCCCGGACCGCTCGACAGAGTCGTCGGCGACACCGCGACGGCTGCCCCCATCGCCGCGACCCCGACCGCCGCAACCGCGACGGCGGTCCCCCGACCCCCGCCGGCCTCAGTTCGTCCCCCGGGTATCGCTTCGTCCCCCTGCGGCAGTGGGGGCGCGAAACGATACCCGGGGGATGAACAGCCGGGGCGAACAGTCACCCGACCAGAGTAGTGCGTGACAAGTTACTTACCGAGGAGTAAGGTCTGTACTTACTATCGAGTAAGATAGGGGCCGACGCCACACCCGGCACGACCCCGACCGCCCGAGAACAGGCTGGTGAACCATGACCTCACAAACCGAAGCGCGGCATACCGAACCCCGCGATACGTCCGCCGTCGGAAAGAACCCGCATCCACGCAATTTCATCGGCACCGCAATGCGCGTGCTGACGACGGTCACCGGGTCGGAGTTCGCCGAGAAGTACAAGATCCGCGAGCCCCTCAACCGTATCGCCTACCAGGGCACCAAGACCGGCTTCCAGACGCTGGGCGCGGCCAACCGCGCGTTCCAGGCGGCGCAGGGCGGATCGGGTCAGGCCAAGCGGCTGACCACCTCGCCGAAGGGGTACTTCAACCTCACCCCCGACGACGAGCAGCAGATGATCGCCGAGACCGTTCGGGAGTTCGCCACCGAGATCCTGCGACCGGCCGCGTACGACGCCGACAACGCAGCCGCGGCGCCCGAGGACATCCTCAAGCGTTCGGCAGAGCTCGGCATCACCATGATCAACGTGCCCGAGGAGTTCGAGGGCGCCGCCGCCGAGCGCGGCGTGGTCACCAACGCACTGGTGTCCGAGGCGATGGCCTACGGCGACATGGGGCTGGCACTGCCGCTGCTCGCGCCGAGCGGTGTGGCCACCACACTGACGAATTTCGGCACCGACGAGCAGCAGCGCACCTACCTGCCCGACTTCGCCGGTGAGGACGTACCGCAGTCGTCGGTCGTGATCGCCGAACCGAAGCCGTTGTTCGACGCCTTCGACCTGGGCACCAAGGCCACCCGCGTACCCAGCGGGTACCGCCTCAACGGCGTCAAGTCATTCGTCCCGGCGGCCGGGTCATCGGAACTGTTCATCGTGGGTGCACAGCTCGACGGTCGTCCGGCGCTGTTCATCGTCGAGTCCGGCACCAAGGGCCTGATCGTCGAAGCCGACCCGGGAATGGGTGTGCGTGCGGCCGGCATGGGTCGACTGCTGTTGCAGGATGTGGCCGTCCCCGAGTCCGCGCTGCTGGGTGGGGCCGACGGTGAGGCCGCGTTCTCGGCCTACCGCGATGTGGTGCGGCTGTCGCGTCTGGGCTGGTCGGCGTTGGCCGCCGGCACCGCGAAGGCAGTACTCGACTACGTGATCCCCTACGTGAACGAGCGCGAGGCATTCGGCGAGCCGATCTCCAACCGGCAGGCCGTCGCCTTCATGGTGGCCAACATCGCCACCGAGGTCGATTCGATCCGTCTGGTCACCCTGCGTGGCGCCGCCCGCGCCGAGCAGGGCCTGTCGTTCGCCCGCGAGGCGGCACTGGCCCGCAAGCTGACGATCGACAAGGGTCTGCAGATCGGACTCGACGGCGTCCAGCTCCTGGGCGGTCACGGCTTCACCAAGGAGCACCCGGTGGAACGCTGGTACCGCGACCTGCGGGGCGCCGGCATCGGCGAGGGCATCGTCGTCCTGTAAGGGCGCGACGGATTCGGTGAGGAAACCACTATGAGCATCAATCTCGAACTCCCCAAGAAACTGAACGCGACGATCGATCAGGCCCATCAGGCCGCGGCGGAGATCTTCCGTCCGATCTCGCGGAAATACGATCTGCGCGAGCACGATTACCCGGTCGAGCTCGACACCTTGGCCAGCCTCTACGACGGCCTTGCCGAGGCAGGCCAGGCAGGCGCAGGCGCCGACGGCGGACGCAGCCAGCAGAAGTCGGACAAGCCCCGCCCCGAAGGTGCGGTGGTCAACGGCGGCAACATGCAGTCGGTCATCAACACGATGGAGACATCGTGGGGCGATGTCGGCCTGATGCTGACCATCCCGTATCAGGGCCTGGGCAACGCCGCGATCGCCGCCGTGGCCACAGATGAACAGCTCAAGAGCTTCGGCAAGGTGTGGGCCGCCATGGCCATCACCGAGCCGAGCTTCGGTTCCGACTCCGCAGCCGTGTCGACCACGGCCACCCTCGACGGCGACGAGTACGTACTCAACGGAGAGAAGATCTTCGTCACCGCCGGATCCCGCGCCACCCACATCGTGGTGTGGGCCTCGGTCGACAAGAGCCTCGGACGTGCAGCCATCAAGAGCTTCGTCGTACCGCGCGAGCACCCGGGCGTCGAGGTGGTGCGCCTCGAACACAAACTCGGTATCCGAGTCTCGGATACCGCGGTGATCCGGTTCGAGAACTGCCGCATCCCCAAGGACAACCTGCTCGGCTCACCGGAGGTCGACACCAAGAAGGGCTTCGGCGGTGTCATGCAGACCTTCGACAACACGCGGCCGATGGTCGCGGGTATGGCGGTCGGCGTCGCGCGTGCGGCCCTCGAGGAGCTGCGTCGCATCCTGGAGGAGGCCGGCGTGCAGATTGACTACGACCGCCCTGCCGCCGATCAGCACGCCGCCGCTGCCGAGTTCATTCGGATGGAGTCGGATTTCGAGGCCGCATACCTGCACACGATGCGGGCTGCCTGGATGGCCGACAACAAAGAACCGAATTCGCTCGAGGCATCGATGTCCAAGGCCAAGGCCGGGCGCACCGGCACCGACATCACCAACAAAGTGGTGGAACTGACCGGCACACTGGGCTATTCGGAGCGGCTGCTGGTGGAGAAGTGGGCTCGCGACTCGAAGATCCTCGACATCTTCGAGGGCACCCAGCAGATCCAGCAGCTCATCATCGCCCGTCGCGTGCTCAACAAGAGCAGCGCCGAGCTGAAGTAACGACGAACGTCCCGGGCCGCCCTCCGGTGGTCGAGTAGCCTTCCCTCCGGCAGTTGAGGCCCCCTCACTCCGCCGGTCGAGGCCCCCCTCCGCCGGTCGAAGCCCCTCACTCAGCTGGTCGAGGCCCCCTCGCTCGGCCGGTCGAGGCCCCTCACTCAGCTGGTCGAGGCCCCCTCGCTCGGCCGGTCGAGGCCCCCTCCGCCGGACGAGGCCCCCTGCGCCGGTCGAGGCCCCCTCCGCCGGACGAGGACCCTCACTCCGCTGGTCGAGTAGTCCTCGAGCCGCTAGGCGAGAGGGCGTATCGAGACCACCTGCGCCACAACTGGTCCGAGCGCGCCACCTGCTCGCTCGTTCGTCACGATTCGACATCGGCGGGCACCACCAACAGCGGCGTCTTCCGGTTACCGATCAGCTGCTGCGACACCGACTGCCCCACCAGGGAATCCAGATATGACAGCAATCCGCCGCGTGGGCTCCCGATGACGACCATCAGCGCGCTGTAGCGATCGGCAACGGTGGCCAGCAGCTGCGCCGGGTCGCCGTGACCACTGTGGTATGTCCACGACGCTGCGAGACCGTCGAGCAAATCCTTGGCCTCGGCGGCGTCGGACATCAACGTCGCCCGCAGCTGATCACCCCAGTCCGGGGCGTCCGGATCGATCGGTGTGTCGTCGATGTCGACCACATGCACCACATGGACATGTGCATCGAGCCTACGGGCCAGATCCACCGCATAGCGCACGGCAGCCGTGCTGGTCGGCGACCGGTCCCACCCGATCACCAGACTCGCCTGCGCGGGACGCCTCGCGGCGGGCCCTCGGATTCGTCTGCGCAGCGGCACATCCCCGGGCCGCAGTCCGTAGTCGACGTCATCGTCGCTCATCGCCATCCCTCTCACTCGCCGCGGTGATCACACCGCCCACGCCAGTACCAGACCCGCGGCGCATGCCACTGCGCTGCCCACGACCGAGGCCAGGGCGTTGGCGGCGGCCGACAGCGACCGCCGTTTCTCCGCCAGCCGAACGGTTTCGAAGCTCGCCGTGCTGAAAGTCGTGAATCCACCACAGAATCCGGTACCGACCACCGCTTGCGCATCCGAATCGAGGGTGCCGAACATGACGGCGCCGGCGATCAGCCCCAGCAGGAACGAGCCGCTGACGTTGATCGCCAGGGTCGCCCACGGAAAGGTCGTCGCCCGCCGGCTCTTGACCGCGCCGTCGAGGACGAATCGCGCACCCGCGCCCAGCGCCCCGGCGGCCATCACGGCCAGGACGATCACGACACCTCCCCTGTCTGTCGACGCAGTGCCACTCCGGCCACCGCGATTCCCGCCCAGGCGCACACGATGCCGGCGACGACGCTCGCCAGTCCGTATCCCATCGCCAGTGGAACCGCTCCGCGATGCGACAGCAGCGACATCTCCAATGCGAAGCTGCTGTAGGTGGTGAAGGAGCCACAGAACCCCGTGCCCAGCAGCAGCCGCCACCGGCGACGCCAACCGGCGTCCTCACCGGACCGCGCCAGCCCCTCGAGGAGGGCCCCGAGCGCGAACGCCCCGATCAGGTTGACCGCGAACGTCCCCCATGGCCATCCGGTGTCGTGGTGGGGCAACAGGTCTTCGACCCAGTAGCGCAATCCCGTTCCGCAGGCACCGCCGAGCAGAACCCAGAGAATCGCCGTCGGCCGCAGATGCAGCGGTCGAACGGTGTCCGGATCTGTTGGTAACTCGGCGTGCGTGTCGGCCGGCAGTTCGTTGGGTGAAGTGTCACCCGAGATGTGATCAGAACCCATGCATCAGCCCCATCCGTCTGTCGGACCAGGAACTATCAGCCGGCGGCGGCGGTTCGGGCCCGTCGTCCACGACGATCGGGTCCGGGCGAGATCCATCACCCGACCGACACCCTACCGTCCACCGCCAGTCATCCGCCCGATCGACCCAACTGGTTCTGACCGACGTCGCACAGGTACCGAGAACGCTGCTGTCGTCTCGCGCCCTGAATCGCGGCTCAGCCGCCGAGTTGCTTGGCGAGATCGGCCAAGACGTCGGGGTCCTCGATCGTCGACGGCACGGTGTACTCCTCGTGGTCGGCGATCTGACGCATCGTCTTGCGCAGGATCTTGCCCGAGCGGGTCTTCGGCAGGGCGGGCACCACGGTCACGTCCCGGAAGGTTGCGACGGCCCCGATCTCGTTGCGCACCATGGCGACCAGCTCGCTGCGTAGGGTGTCGGATTCGATCTCGACGCCGGCCTTGAGTACGACATATCCGCTGGGCCGTTGCCCCTTGAGGTCGTCGTGGATGCCGATGACGGCGCATTCGGCCACGGCCGGATGCGAGGCGACGACCGCTTCGATGCTGCCGGTCGACAATCGGTGTCCGGCAACGTTGATGACGTCGTCGGAGCGACCGAGGACAAAGACGTAGCCATCGGCGTCGACGTACCCGGAATCACCGGTGAGGTAGTACCCGTCGAACGCGGCGAGATAAGACTTGTGGAATCGTTCCTCGTCGTGCCACAGGCCGGCCAGGGTTCCCGGCGGTAGCGGTAGTTCGATGACGATGTTGCCTTCCGCCCCGGGCCCCAGCTTCGTCCCACCGGCGTCGACGATGCCGACCCGATAACCGGGCACGGGCACCGTCGGCGATCCGGCCTTGATCGGCATCGGCTCCAGGCCACGCAGGTTCGCGGCGATCGCCCACCCGGTTTCGGTCTGCCACCAGTGGTCGACCACCGGGACCCCGAGGGTCGCGGTGGCCCACTCGAAGGTGTCCGGGTCCAGACGCTCCCCGGCAGCGAACAGCGTCCGCAGCGTGGAGGTGTCGTACTTGGCGAGTTCGGCGGCGTCCGGATCGGCCTTGCGGATGGCCCGGATCGCAGTGGGCGCGGTGAACAGTGCGGCGACCTGGTGGTCGGCGATGACCCGCCAGAATGCGCCGGCGTCCGGGGTGCCGACCGGCTTGCCCTCGTACATCACGGTCGTCGCACCGACCAGCAGCGGCCCGTACACGATGTAGGAGTGCCCGACCACCCAGCCCACATCGGATGCGGTCCACCACACGTCGCCGGCACCGATGTCGTAGATGTTGCGCATCGACCAGGTCAGCGCGACCGCGTGGCCCCCGTTGTCGCGGACCACGCCCTTCGGTTTTCCGGTGGTGCCCGACGTGTACAGGATGTAGAGCGGGTCGGTCGCCGCCACCGTTGTCGGGCCCGTCGGTTCGGCATCGGCCATCTGGGCGTCCCAGTCCAGCCAGCCGTCGTGGTCGGCCGCGCTGCCCGCGACCTCCTCGCGGTCCTTGACGATCACCGTCGCCGGTGGCGAGGCGCAGAGTTCGAGGGCCTTGGCCACCATCGGTAGGTACTCGACCGTGCGTCCGGGTTCCAGGCCGCCCGACGCCGTCACGATGGCGACGGGTTCGGCGTCGTCGATGCGTGCTGCCAGCTCGGGTGCGGCGAATCCGCCGAACACCACCGAATGCACCGCACCCACGCGCGCGCAGGCGAGCATCGCAATGGCCGCCTCGGGGATCATTGGCAGATAGATCACCACGCGATTGCCCGCCGCGACGCCGCTGGCCGCGAGCACTCCGGCAAACCGCGACACCTCGTCGAGGAGCTCGGCATAGCTATAGGTACGCACCGTCCCCACCATCGCCGAGTCCCAGATCATCGCGGTGCGGTCGCCGTGCCCGGCCGCGACATGCCGATCGAGCGCGTTGTAGGAGGTGTTGAGGGTGGCATCGGGATACCACCGGTAGAACGGTGCGTCCGAGTCGTCGAGGGCGCGGGTCGGTGGGTTCACCCACTCGACTGCCTGTGCGGCGTCGAGCCAGAAGCCGTCCTGATCGTCGCGTGCCCGCGCGAACGCGTCGCTGTAATGCCCCATCGCCGTCGCATCCCTCTCCGAGTTGTCGGCCGCCGTAACCGTGCCGTGGTCGACTACGACCCTATCGATGTGGTCGTTGCCACGACGTTGGATTGCCGAGTGCGCGGTCAGCGGTCGCTGCGCTGCGACGGAAGGTGGCGATCGTCGCCGGGCTCCGTTCTGACCGCTTCGGTGACCTCGCGCAGAAATGCCCGGACCACCTGTCGGTGTTCGACAGAGAGGTCCGCCACCACACCCATCACGCGACCGATGAGCGGGCCGAAGAACTCCCATCCCATTGCGCGGGCGTCGTCGGTGACCCGCAGAATCACCCGGCGCCGATCGACCGGGTCCCGATGCCGCTCGACGAGCGGTCCCACTCCCTCCCGCCGCGCCGACATCCGGTCGACGAGGGCGGTCACCGACGCCGAGTTCAGCCGCAACCGGTCCCCCAGCCACCCGGGGGTGGCCACCCCACCTTCGCGCTCCCGATCCAGCAACGCGATGAGTGCACGCACATCGGTCGGGTGCATCGCACGCTCCGCCGCGAAGGCAGCCCCCTCCAGGTCGAGTGCGACGGTGAGCTCGCGGATGGCGTGGACGAGCTCGAGATCGGAGTCTGCGACCCGGTCGGGAGTCGATCGATCGGGCACCCTCCCACCTACCGTTTCTCTTGATCAGCGATTATCTTGATGAACAAGCTACCTCAGGGAGGACAACGCATGGCTCAACCGAAGGCGAAAACCGTCGCGGACTTTTCCGCGTCTGCAGCCGGCGCCGCATTTGACGATGCCTATGCGCGCCTCTTGCGGCGCTGGCCGGACGACACGACGACGAGCGAGACCGAGGGTCGGTTCGGCACCACGCACGTGACGACAGCCGGGCAGCCGAGGACAACCGGCGCAGCCGATGCACCTGCGCTCCTGCTTCTGCACGGGGGTGGCGCCACCTCGATGGCGTGGACCGCGTTGGCCGGCCACCTCGCCGGCGGCCATCGGGTGATCGCGCCCGACATCATCGGTGAGCCCGGGCGGAGTCGGAGCACCGGCGACCGGTTCCGCAGCACCGACGACCTCTGTGACTGGATCGACGAGGTACTCGACGACAGCGCAGCGCCCACCGTCGACGTGGTCGCGCACTCCTACGGCGCGATGATCGCACTGGCGTATGCACTTCGGCGTCCCCACCGGGTCCGGCGTCTGGTGCTGCTCGACCCGAACTCATGCTTCGCCGGAATGTCGGCGGCCTATCTGATCCGGGCCTTGCCCGTCCTGCTCCGACCCGACGCCGACCGGCAGCGTCGGTTACTGGTGTGGGAAACCCAGGGCGCCGACCTCGACCCCGATTGGCTCACCGTGACGACCACCGGCGTCGGATCATTTCCGTCGGCCCGGCCCGTCATCCCCCGCCGACCCCGACCACAGGATCTCCGGGCACTCGACGCCCACCGGGTCTCTGTGCTCCTCGCCCCCGACAGCCGGGTGCACGATGTCGCCCAGGTCGCGACGAATGTCCGCGCTGCGCTACCGACTGCGGCAGTGGTCACGTTGCCGGCCGGCACCCATCACACCCTCCCGATGTCGCCGAGCGACCATCTCGAGGCGGCACTCGACGCGGCCTTACGCTGAACTCAGTACAGCCACTTGCGGAACTCGGGTTCGGCGTAGGCCTTCTCGAGTTCGGCCTCGTCGAGTTCGGGCATCAGCGCCTTGGTGAGCTTGGCCGTACTCGGCACGGCGTCGGGTTCCCAGGTCTCCGGGCGCCACAGGTCGGAGCGGAGAAATGCCTTGGCACAGTGGAAGAACACTTCCTCGACGTCGACTTCCAGCGCCAGCAGCGGACGCACTCCCTTGACGGTGAGCGCGTCGAAGTAGTCTCCATCGTCGACGATGCGGGCGGTCCCGTTGATCCGCAACGTGTCTCCCCGTCCCGGGATCAGCGCGACCAGACCCACGTGCGGATTCTGCAGCACGTTCAGATACCCGTCGACGCGGCGGTTACCGGGCCGTTCGGGCAGCGCGACGCGGTGTTCGTCGAGGACGTGCACGATCTTGCCGGCTGGGTCCCCTTTCGGTGAGACGTCCATCCGTCCGGAGGCATCGGAGGTGGCCAGAAACACCATCGGACACGCCGCCAGCCACTCGACATGCACCCGATGCAGGGCGGGCCGAACCTTGTCGATCACCTTCTGATGCGGGTGTCCGACGATCTCGCGCAACTGCTGCTCGGTGGTTATCTGCACCCCACCATGGTCGCACTCAACAGAGTCACCGGATCGCCGAGTCCGCCATCGTGACGCTGGTGTGTACCTCGAGCTGGCCGGTGACGGTGCGGTGCACCGGGCATCGGTCGGCGATCTCACCCATGCGCCGGATCTGGTCGTCGTCGAGCGGGCCGGTCAGGCGGATCTCGCGATCGACGAACTCGATCCGACAGGGACGACCCTGTGCGTCGACGCAGTCCTTCGAGTGGCTTCGACGATGCCGCAACTGGACCGCCACATGTTCCAGCGGCAGACCCTTGCGTTCGGCGTACATGCGCAGCGTCATCGACGTGCACGCGCCCACCGCAGACAACAGCAGGTCATAGGGATTCGGACCGAGGTCGTCGCCCACCCCGAGCGGTTCGTCGGCGACCCAGAAGTGCCGCCCGGCCTGAATGCTCTGGGTGAGATGCCCGCGGTCGGATTCCTCGACGAGCACGGTCCCGCCGGGTGGCGGTTCGGATTCGGGTGCCACGACCGCGGGAAGGTATCGGGATGCCCACGCGGCCAACACGTCGGCGGCGTACTCGGCGTCCGCGTGTTTGCTGAGCAGATGGTCGGCACCGTCGAGCGCGACGAAGCTCTTCGGATGGCGGGCGGCGGTGTAGATGCGACGCGCGTTGTCGATGTCGACGACCTTGTCGAGTGGCGCATGCATCACCAGTAATGCGCGGCCGAGTTCGGGCAGGATCTTCTCGAGGTGCTGTTCATCGGCGTCGGCGAGGATATCGGCACCCACGGTGAAGGTCCGCCCGGCCAGGGTCACCTCGGCTTTGCCCTGCTCACGGATCCGCCGCAGCGCGTCGTCGGAGAAGACATGCCGGATCTGCCCCGGGTTGAACGGGGCCGCGATCGTGACGACGGCGGTGATGTCGGGCAGACGCGGGGCCGCGGCCAACGCGGCCGCCCCACCGAAGCTGTGCCCGATCAGCAGCCGCGGCGCCGCGTGGCGGGCGCCGAGCGCCTCCGACGCGAGGACGAGGTCTTCGACATTGGAGGTGAACGTGGTGTTCGCGAACTCCCCGTCGCTGGCCCCCAGGCCGGTGAAGTCGAACCGCAGCACCCCGAAACCTCGCTCCACCAGGCGTCGACTGATCCGGGACGCGGCCATCACGTCCTTGGAACAGGTGAAGCAGTGTGCGAACAATGCGTAGGCGCGGGGCTCGTCCTCCGGCCGGTCGAGCCGCGCAGCCAATTGCGTACCCGACGATCCGGTGAAGGTGAAGCGCTCGGTCCGAGTCATGGATGCCATCCTGCCCGACGACGGTGTTTACTCGGTCGTGGCGATCCACGTCTGACACCGCGGGCGCACTGCCATGATGGTGTTGGCCTGATGGTTACGCGGCGCGAAAGCAGGTAGGTGCGCATGGTCGACGTCATCACCCACATCACCATCCGACGGCCGGTCGCCGACGTCGCGACCTACGCCCAGGATCCGGCGAACGCCACGCACTGGTACGCCAACATCGAGTCGTCGCGGATGCGCACACCGCCGCCATTGGCGGTCGGCTCACAGATCGCGTTCGTCGCCCACTTCCTGGGCCGCCGACTCGAATACACCTACGACGTCGTGGAGATGGTGCCCGAGCATCGGTTCGTGATGCGGACCAGTGACGGCCCGTTCGAGATGGAGACCACCTACGAGTGGGAGCGGCTGGACACCGAGTCGACGCGGATGTCGCTGCGCAACCGCGGGCAGCCCACCGGCTTCGGAGCCGTCGCCGCCCCGTTCATGGCGTGTGCGATGCGCCGGGCGAACACCAAGGATCTGCGCCGGCTCAAGGCAGTGCTCGAACACTCCGACTGACCCCGCCCAACCGCACCACCGATAGCGGAAAAACATGGTGTGAGCAGTACAAACAGGGTTACGCGGAGCCCCCCGGGCGACTATCGTCAGGACATGGACCAGTCCGCGTTCTACGGGGTCGTCGCCGCGACGAATTTCACCCTGCTCGGGCTGTGGTGGGTGGCGATCAAGGACCGCGACGACCTCGGCGGAGGAACGAGAGCCGGACGCCGCATGGCCTATCTGGTGTCCCTGCAGTTCGTGATCCCGGCCGCCGTGTCGCTGCTGGCGCAGGTGGCTCCCGAGATCGCCGATGTGTGGCGAGCGGCGTTCACCGTGGCCGGAATCCTGGGCGCTGTCGGCATCACCATGCTGGCCCACCAGTTCGCGCTGCGCACCGACGCGCGGGTGCTGCCGTGGATCTTCGTCTGCGCCGGTGTGCCGCTGTATCTCGCCGTTGTGGTGGTGGCCGTCTGGCCGGGGTTCGCCGACGCGGTGAATCTTGCGCTCACCCCGATCGAACTCGAAGGGCTGTTGTTGAGCCTCATCGTGGTGCTCGGCGTCAACGAGGCGTGGTTCGTCGCGATGACGCCCCGTCGCGGAATGCCGGTGCGCTGACACCGTGGGCGCCTGCAGCCCGCGGACCCGAACAACAAAGAACCCTGCCAGGCTTTGTCCGGCAGGGGTTCTCGTGATGGTAGCGGGGACAGGATTTGAACCTGCGACCTCTGGGTTATGAGCCCAGCGAGCTACCGAGCTGCTCCACCCCGCGTTGCTGACCCCACTGTACACATCTCCCGCCGCGGGTGAAAATCGCGTCCCGACCGGCGACTGGACATGCGCGCCGAGCCACGTCACTGCCGCCGGCCACGTGTCTCAGAACACAGTTCACTTCATACCCCTAGGGGTATTATCGGAAGTGGAGCGGAAGGGATTCCCACAAAGGAGATGATGGCGATGTTCACCCTCCATCACACCGACCACGGCTATCACGAGGTCGCAGTTCTCGCCTACTTGTTCATGCTTCTCGGCTTCGCCGCGGGCGGCATCTGGATCGTCCTGCTCGCCGAGGCGACGACCGGCGCAGCGGTGACCGGAGTTGCCGCACTCGGCCTCCTCCTGGCTGCGACGACGATCCTGACGGTCATGACCAAGCGGTTGCACCACGACGCCCTGGTTCCCGACAACACCACCGTCGAGGTCGGCCACTACCTTCACGACTACCGGGACTGATGACTCTCGGGTGCCCCAGACATGCGAGAAGGCTCCGGAAGCACACTTCCGGAGCCTTCTCGAGTGGTAGTCCTTGCCGGTGCCAAGGTCAACACCCCAACTTCCACCGACCGACACCCTGACCAGGCACAATCGACCCGCAAACGCCTCCGATCGCGAATCACTAAGCAGATGCGGCGCGACGTCGTGCAGCTTTACGAGAAAGGCATGACGAGCCGAGCGGTTGCCGCAGAGGTTGGGATAGGACGCACAACTGTCTTGAACATCCTCAAAGACTGCGGTGCCATAGTCCGGCCACACGGAGCCCGGTACTGAATTGAGGCACGTCACTACTACGGGACCTGAGCCAGCCCGCGACGCTTCTTCAGTAGCGCGATGTCCTTCTTGTTGGCGACACGGCTGAGATTACCCAGAACTGCGTGCTCTGTCTCAGGCGTCCAGAAGATGCTCAAATTCTGGCGTGCTCTAGTGATGGCTGTGTAGAAGATGTTGTGCGAGATGTCGTCCTCGTTGGCATCGGTGATCACAACCTTCACCGAGTCGTACTCCAGGCCCTGTGCCTTGTGGATCGACACCGCGTAGGCGACTTGAAATGGGATCGAACCCTCCGCTGAATCGTCGTCATCATCGCCGGTGCCGCGTTCGTAGACGTCAAACTGCACGATCGAGTCCTTGACATAGCGCAGGTTGACGCCGTCGACGTCGAGCGCGGACACCGGTGTGTCCAATGAAACATCGAACTGAAGCCGTTCGGGGAAGGTCTGGATATCGACGATCGTGCCCTTGAGGTTGTTGTAAATCGTAGGGCGGAAGCGATCGGTCTCATTGAAGAGCACCGGGTCGCCGACCTTGAAGGTCGATGCGCCCCAGACGGTCGCGGCGCCAGGATTGCTACTCTGCAGGAAGCGGTTGACATTATTGATCCCGTAGAGCCCGTCGTAGTTCAAACACAGCACGATCTCATCACTGTGGCGTCTCGTGAATAGGCTCTGGTCAAGCACCGTCGAGTATCCGTTTCGAGCCAGGGTCTCAGCGATGTCGGGCTTCAGTTCGCGCACCGTTGACCAAAGGTCAAGCAGATCGGTATTCGTGGTCCGGAACGGCGTGGTCAGTTCGAACACGGCGGTTGCCGGGATGAACGAGCGCGCCAGGGAGAACCAGTTCCCGAACTGGATCGACTCGATCTGGTAGACATCGCCGACCAGCACGAGGAGCTTGAACGACGTCCGCTCGAGCACCTTGAGGAGGTCGGCGTTGCTAACGGTGCTGCACTCGTCGATTACCAGCACGTCGTAGTTCGTAGCGTCCCCGCGATGAATGTGTCCGCTGATGGTGCTGAACGTTGAGTTCTGCGCGCTTACGCGCCGCTTGAGGTTGTCGACCGCGGGGTTGGTGTGCGCGAGAAAAAGCTTCTCTTTAGTGTTGAAGTAGTGGGCGATGAGGCTGACTATCGTGGATTTTCCGGTGCCCGCAGCGCCGTAGATCAACGCCACTTGAGAGTCGACGAACAACCTCTCGAGTGCGTCGGCCTTGAGTGGATCATCGGTCGCCGTCGTGGTCTGGGCTAGCCACTGTCGTGCCGCACTGTCGTGTCCGGGCACGCCGGTGGCGGCGTGCCTCTGAAGTTCCTCGATGATGGAGACCGTGCCGTCCTCATACTCTTTGATGAAGATGTGCCCCTTGTCCTTCACGAGCCTGCGACCGGTATGCCTGTAGTAGATCTTCCCGTTGTAGGTCGCGATCAGCCGGTCGACATCACCCATATCCTTCAGCTCGGACTCGGAGGTATAGAGGAGGCCTCGGTCCTCGACATTCCGCTTGACGCGGCGGGCCAGGAGTTCGTCCATCCGACCAGTCATTTCCAGACTCGCGACGACGTCCGCGAACCGAGGGTTGTGCCGATACAAGGAAGTGCAGAAAGGCATGCGGTCGAACGGGCGACAGCCGTGTTCTAGGCAGAGATTCGACAAACCGTTGCACTCGTCGTAGGCATACTGCAGCTTGATGACTTGGTTATTCATGCGCAGCATCAGATAGCGCAGCACGTTGATCCCGGGCGCGTTCGCCTCATTCAGCTGGCGCACCCGGTCGAGCATCGGGAAGATCTGCGGTTGCTTCGACCGCTTGGTCGCCCAGGACTTCAGAGCCCCGTAGGTGGCACCCGGCATGTCAACGATGTCGAGCAGACTCGAGGCCGTCCGTGTCAGGTACTGCATCAAGTTTCGGTACTCAGAACTACCCGTGGACATCTTCACAGGCAGATCAAGGATTCGCGCGAAGTTATCAAACTCGCAGGGTCGGATCGACACCTCCCACTCCTGGATGAGCGTGATCGGCATAGTCTCGCCAAGTACCTGGATCGAGTCGCTTTCGAGGACAAGGTTCGCGGCATACTTGTCCGTGATGTCGATGTCGGTGAACCCGATGATGCGGTCGAACTTGCTGACTCTGTTGACCGCGTTGTAGAAAGTGACCTCGTAGTAGATGCGGCCGCCGGTGTAGAACGGCCGCACCGAGTGGATGTAATAGCGGTCCTTGCGACCCTGGCTCGAACAACCCACCTGAGCTACCTTGATTCGTTCCGCAATTTTCTGGTGATACTCCCGCAACGACGGGTCCAGATCGACTGGGAAGTCTTCGAGATTGTCCAAGATCTTGAGACCAAGCTGGGTGTCGACCAGTTCACGGGTGCGCAGCAGATAGTCGAAGTACTTGAGCATTAGACGCTCAGACGGATCACCGCCCATGGTGTAGTGGGACGCGCTGATCTGCAGCAGCTTGTGGAACCGCGATACGAAGTTCAGTTGCCCTCTCGAACCGACGTGAGACATAGCTGCGTCTACGGCTGTGTATTGAAACTCGCCGTCACCTCGCCCGGCGTGGAGCTTGACCGCGACTCCCTCGACGAGGTTGCGGAGTTGACTCAGGATGTTCTGGGCTAGGAGCGCGCGATCATGGCTCAGCGCAGTGATGTTGGAAGAAATCGCACTTGCGGCGCTCTGGATCTGTTGATCAACTGTTGCCATGGCTGTGTTTACGCGCCATTTCCATCGAGCGCCCGGCTTAGCGCATCGTGCACAGCCTTCAAAATCACACTTCCCTCCGTACTTGGAATTGCAAGCCCCTCCTCGACCAACCTACTAGCGATAACCCGCTTACCGGGCACCGTGTGGTTATTTGCCGTGGCCCATTCGCTGATGACATTTGGCCAAAGCAAGGTCTCATCGTTCGGAAAGTCCGGGACATCAGCTACTGTCACGCGCTCTTTGTCAGAAGCCTCATTTACCAGATCGACAATTACCCGTTTGTAGGCGACTGGGTCGAGCAGGTTCTCAAGAGTCAGGGCTCCGAGGGTAATGATGCGATTCTCGGCAACGCCAGCTTCGACGAGGGCCTTACGTAGTTCCTCGCCACCTTTGTCGCCGTCGACCAGAAAGGCGACCCGAGCTCCTTCAAGGTCGAGTTCGGGATACATGGAGACGGGAACTTCAGATAGTCCGGGAGCCACTTGATATTCGAGGTCCTCGACATCGATCGCCTTCTTGATCAGCGACGGCAACATCAGCATTTCGGTCGCGCCCTCCGCAAGCACGACCTTGCGTGCCGCTGAGAAAGCGGCAGCGCCTGCGCCCATCGCTAGCATCAATGGTGAGTACCCCACCCCCTTCGTCCAGAAGCTTGCCTCGATCAGACTCCGCTGACCATTCTGAGGGTCGGGCACGACAGCGCGGATGTTAGTTCCTAGATCAGGCGGCAAGCAGGCCGGTGAGTGGGTCGTGTAGATGATTTTTGCGGCCCGGGTCTGTGTCATGAATTCATTCACAAGGTCGGCCTGCGCATCGATGTGCAGGTGAGTCTCAGCCTCGTCGATTAATAGGATCGGCGGCACAGCCTGACCTTTGACGGTAAGGAATGCGACCAATGCCACGAACATCTGAACGCCCGCGCTCCGTTCGTGGAACTGCGTGATCGTTCGTCCATCCTGCTTGATGCGGATCTCCAGACTCACGCCGTTGATCTTGAGGTGAGCGGAGATCTTCGACTGATTCCAGACCTGCGTGAACTTGGCTAGGAGAGTGTGGTTGGCATCCTCAATCAGTGTTTCGCGAGCACCTTCATCTCCGTTATTGATTGTTTTCCAGAGCTCCTCGAGTGAAAGCTCGGCCATCGTGGAGATGTTGCGCAATGCCGCCGGCGGGTCGCTCACGCTTTCCGGAGTCAGTTCGTAGTTGGATGCCAGCAGCCGATCGTCCTCAGAGAATGCCAGAATGTCCGGCGAGCGATTGTAGAGAACCCGGGCAACTTCATCAGCGGGATCAGTTTTAGCAATCCACGCCTGAACTTGTTCGAAGGCCGCCCGGATATCGCCATCTAGGCCGTACTCCCCAAACTCCTCGATCCAAGCAGTTGGTGCAAGCTCACTCGCCTGCTTCTCCGCGTCGTGTTCATCACTAGCGCGTAGCACGTCTAGCGCTGCACTCATGCGGTCTGTGAAGGACTCACGTCGCTCGTCAACCTCTTCGCCCTCCTCTCGCTCGGCGGGCTTCAGATCAGCAATTGCAGCGTCTGTCGCTGCGGTCTTCAGTGCCTCTAAGGCAGACACCAGAGGTGCGAGATTCTTACGAGGGGCTGGCACAACTGTTGTACGGGTGTCGCTGGGTCCAGCGGTTTTGGAGAGCCAGAGTTCAGTCGGCTTGTCATTCAGGTCGAGATGCTCGACAGCAGCCTGATCTTCTTCGTTCAGCCGATATTGGATCCTGACCACCACATGATCATCGGCGACATCACCCAGCAGGCCGCGTGATCGTTGAGCCACGGTAAGCGACTCGTCGTTGTCTATGTAGGCGAGGGCCTTCAATAGGGTCGTCTTGCCAGCCTCGTTTGGACCGACGATGGCGACGACCTTGTGGTCTAGATTGATCTGTGCATCGGCCAATCTCCCGAAGCCGCTAAATTCTGCCTTCGTGAGCCGCATCTACTCTGTCCACTCCTCTGTACCAAGCGGTGCAGCATTCAATTGGTCTCGACGACTCCGCCAGTCCGGCAGATGCTGGTCCATCAACGTCGTGAACCGCTCCCCATGGTTCCGCTCAAAGTAGTGCGTCATCTCGTGGACGACGATGTACTCGAGGCAATCCGGGTGTTTCTTGGCAAGTTCGACGTTGAACCATATGTGCCTGGTTTCGCGGTTGCATGACCCCCACTTGGTCTTCATGCGTCGGATCGACCACTTGGGGACGGTCACGCCGAGCTTGTTCTCCCAGGTAGTGATCAGATCAGGTAGGGCATGCCGCAGCTGTTCGCGGTACCACTGGTCGAGGTAGTTGCGCCGCTTTTCAGCATCCGTCTCAGGTGGAACGTAGAGGACGAGGCGATCACCTTCTGGTTCGAAGTGCGCACGACCTGGCCGTTCAACAACCTTCAGACGCTTACGAACACCCCATATGTAGTGGCTCTCACCTGTCGTCATCTCGCGTTCGGTCTGACGGGGTGCGGCCTTGAGTTGTTCGCGCTGCCGCTTGATCCACGGAAGCCGCTGGATGACGGCCAGACGCACCTGATCATCGTCGAGCCGCTTCGGGGCAGCGACGCGGACACGGCCGAGGGGTGGGTAGACGCCGATGTGGAGGTTCTTGATGTCTTTGTAGATCACGTCGACATCGATGCCCCGGATGCTGAGGTATGCGCTAGCGGTACTCATCGCGAGCCTTCACTAGGTTGAACACCTCGTCGAGTTTGTCATCGCTGTACTCGTCGGGCAGGGTCCGGCGCAGCGCACGCTTCACAACCTTCTCCTTGAGCGGATTACCGACCCACGCATCGGGCTTCGTGGTTCGCACGGCTTCGTCCAGACTGCGTGCGATCTCGATGTCGGGCCAGGTGAAGTCGACGAGTGCTTTGCGTGCACCGTCGTTTACCCGCAGATGGTGTCGGGGTGGTCTCGCATGCCGGGGCTATCGTGCCTCGACTTCTGGCTGATCAGGTCGGTCTGACCGCCGAGCTGTCAGGGGCCATGGCTCGCCGCCGGTTCATCCCGATCCACGATCGCGGCCGGGTGTTGATCGATACCGCGGTGATGCTCGCCGATGGCGGCGAGTCCATCTCCGACATCGGCGTCCTGCGCCACCAGTCCGGCGCCCTGGGCCCAGTGGCGTCGGCGCCGACGGTGTGGCGCACGCTCGATGAGGTCACTGCCGGCAAGCGCAAGAAGATCCAGGTGGCGCGGGCTCGCACGCGGCGGCACGTGTGGTCCCACCTGCCCGGCGGAGTGCCCGCATCGGCGTGTGCGGGGCGGGATCTGGGATCGACGGTCGTGCTCGATGTGGACGCCACCATTGTGGTCACTCACAGCGAGAAGGAGCTTGCTGCGCCGACGTATAAGCGCACGTTCGGGTACCACCCGATCGGCGTGTGGTGCGACAACACAGAAGAGTTCCTCGCCGCGAGCTTGCGCCCAGGCAACGCCGGGTCCAACACCGCCGCCGACCACATCGACGTCCTGGGCCAGGCAATCGCGCAGATCCCCGCCAGTCATCGGCGTGATCTGCTGATCCGCTCCGACGGTGCCGGCGCCTCCCACGACCTGATCGACTGGATCACCGAGCAGAACCGCGTCCGTGGTCGACAGGTGGAGTACTCGGTCGGCTTCTCCATCACTGCCCCGATTCGCCGGGCCATCGCGACCTGCCCCGAAGCCGCGTGGGGACCAGCGCTCAACCCCAACGGGGACATTCGTGACGGGGCCGACATCGCGGAGCTGACCGGATTCCTCTCCCAACGGATGCTCGCCAAGTGGCCAGACGGGATGCGGGTGATCGTGCGCCGCGAGCGGCCCCATCCGGGTGCTCAGTTGTCGATGTTCGAGGAGATCGATGGATGGCGCTACCAGGCTTTTGTCACCAACACCACCGCCACGGGTCAGCTGCAATTCCTCGAGGCCAGGCATCGGGCTCACGCCCGGGTCGAGGACCGGATACGCCACGCCAAGGACACCGGGCTCGGGCGGCTACCTTCGCGGGGGTTCGCGCTCAACCAGGCCTGGCTCGTCGCGGTGATGATCGCAGCGGACCTCGTTGCCTGGACGCGGATGCTCGCTTGCACCGGCGAGGCCGCAGTCCTGGCGTTGTGCGAGCCCAAGGCACTGCGCTACCGCTTCCTTCACGTGGCAGCCCGGCTGGTCCGCAGCGGCCGACGGCGAAAAGTGAAGATCCCGGAAACATGGCCCTGGGCCGTCGCGATCGTCGCTGTGTTCAACACGATCGCCGCGATCCCCAAACCAGCCTGACCTCACATGCCCGCCCACGACATCACCACCCGGGGACCCGCCCACCGGCAGCGCCAGCCGGCACACACGCACGCCCACCCACGAAATCGATCCCGCCGTCACCCGACAGCAGCAGTCACACCGGCCCGTGAATCAGCGGGGCTAAGGGCCACCCCGGTGAGCACGGGGCCGATGGTATTGCCGATGTACGTGCCGGTCTGGACAATGCCGGTGGCCGCTGCGGTGGCCCCAGGCGCCATGTGCGAGATGAGGAAGTGCACCAGACCTGGCCACCCCCACCCCAGGCCCACCGCTAGCAGGACACCTACCACGTAGCTCCAGGTGGTGGGGATCGCCATGAGTGAAAGCCCGACGGCGCAGACGATGAGTGCTGTCTGGATCAGAGAAAGTGCTGACACGCCGCCTCGATCGACGACTCCGCCAATGACGATACGGGTCGCGGCTCCTAAGGCGCTGCCGACGGCCAGAATCACACCAGCCGGGCCGACTGCAATCCCCCGCTCCAGCGCGCCGATCACGGCAAAGGCCACGGCGGACGTAACGGCACCGCCCGCGAACATCGTCATCGCGGCCATCAGCACCAACGCCGAACGCATCTGGGTATCCCATTGCCCCGCCGGCCGGGTCGTACCCATAACGACCGGCATGGTCCGGGTCCGGGCCACGGGGACCAGTACGAGCATGCCCAGTACAGCCATCAGCAGGAAGGCCATGGACCATCCCAGAGTCAACGCAACCAACGGGATCGAAACGCCGGCGACCAACCCCGTCACAGGGACCGCGGCCTGTTTCACCCCGAAGGCCAGCCCGCACGAGGCGGCTGGGATGTGCGTGACGAGCAAGTGGTTGGAGGAAGGGTGCCCGAGACCGTTCCCGAGTCCCCCCAGGGATGCCCATACAATTAGCCACGGCCACGCAGAGATCCAGGACGCGCTGCCGGTCAGGCTCACGACCGCCAGAAGCAAGGCGGCGATGCCCATGCCTTTCTCGCTGAGCACACGACCAATCACACCGGTGCACGCGGAGGTGAGGGCGGCCGCAGCCCAGTAGACCCCTACCGCCAGGCCGATCCCGTAGGCCGGGACGCGGATTGTTGCGGTGATCTCCGTGGCCAGCGCCCCAAGGAGAAACACCGGCATGTTTGTTAAGACAGTCACCAGTACGGCCACAGCCAAAGCGGCGAATCCACGGCCCGGATGTCTCACGCGCTGTGACCTGCCACCGGGGCATCCGATGCCGCATCCATCTCCGGCACGCTGCGCTTACGCACCCGTGGGCAGGGCGGTAAAAAGTTCATGGCTGGCATTCCTGCCCTTCCAGGTCAAGGCTGTGGTGCGAGCAATACCGCTTCTGAAGTGCCCCGGGTTTGATGGGCACATTGGTGTGCCCCGGGTTTGATGGGCACATTGGTGTGCCCCGGATTCCGTGGGGTTCGATTTTTTGAATTCTCATGCCTCAAGTACGACTTCGCCGGACATCGGTCTAGATGGGTCAGCGTCGGCCCCTGTCTCCCCTCTGGCCCGCGTCAGATCTTCTTCCCATCACCCGCCTGACGCCAGTTCCCGGCCGATACCGAACGCCGCGGCCTGGAGGACTCCGACGAGGCGGGTCCTGTCCCTCGTCAAGCGGGGAACCACCAGTCCGAGGGATGCGACGACCGCGGTGTCTCGAAGCACGGGGACGGCCACCGAGCACGCCCCGAGGGACATCTCCTCGGCCGTTGTCGCGTACCCGTTGCGCCGCACCCGGGCCAGCTGCTGGCGCAGGAGCCCGGGCTGGGTCACCGTGTACGGCGTCATTCGGGTCAATGACCCGAGCGTCTCGGCGAGCACGTCGTCGGGCGCGTGCGCGAGCAGCACCTTCCCAACCGCCGTGCAGTGCAGCGGCAGTCGGGAGCCGACGGTGCTGACGATCGGGACGGACGCCGTGCCGGACAGCCGGTCGAGGTACAACACCTCGGCGCCCTCGCGCACCGCGAGGTGCACGGTGGCCAGCGTCGCGCCGTACACGTCGTGGAGGAACGGCTCGGCGATCTGGCGCAGGCCGGTCTGGGTCGGCGCCAGTAGTGCGAGCTCCCAGATCCGGCGACCCACCACGTACTCGCCGGTCGGCCGCCGCACCAAGCCGCCCCAGGTGGCCAGTTCGGCCACCAATCGGTGAGTGGTCGGCAGCGGTAGACCCGCCCGACGCGCAATCTGGCTCAGCGTCATCGCCCGGTGCTCATCGTCAAAGGCGCCGAGAACGGTCAGCAGGCGCGAGGCGACACTGGCTCCCGGGTCGGAGGTGTTGCCGGCCATCGTCGCCCCCCTTTCACTCAGTGAACGATATAGCTCGAAGCGTACGCCCCGGCCACCTACCGTCGGGCTGGTGAGCACTCCTGACCTATCGACCCAAGCCGAGATCAGCGCCGAGATCGCCGACCTGTCCGCCGGCACCGACCCGTCCGCTATCCGGCCCCGCCTCGACTACTCCCCGTACCGCAGCAGCCTCCTGCGGCATCCGACCAAGGATCTGCACCAGGTCGATCCGGAAGGCGTCGAGTTGTGGTCTCCGTGCTTCAGCCACCGGGACGTCGATCCACTCGAGGCCGATCTGACGATTCAGCGCTCGGGCGAGCCGATCGGCGAGCGCATCACGATCTCCGGCCGGGTCGTGGACGGCGACGGACGCCCGGTCGCGGGCCAGCTGGTCGAGATCTGGCAGGCCAACGCCGGAGGACGCTACATCCACCAGCGTGATCAGCACCCTGCGCCGCTCGACCCGAACTTCACCGGCGCCGGGCGGTGCCTGACCGGTGCGGACGGTAGCTACTCATTCCAGACGATCAAACCGGGTCCGTACCCGTGGCGGAACCACCGCAATGCGTGGCGTCCCGCCCACGTGCACTTCTCCCTGTTTGGCACCGAGTTCACCCAGCGCATCGTCACGCAGATGTACTTCCCGGGCGATCCCCTGTTCGCGCTGGACCCGATCTACCAGTCGATCACCGACCAGGGCTCCCGTGACCGCCTCGTCGCCCGCTACGACCATGACCTGACGCGACCCGAGTGGTCGACCGGCTACCGGTGGGACATCGTGCTCACCGGCGCCCACCGCACCTGGACCGAGAACAACGACGACAAGGACCACGCATGAGCCCCCGCCTGCACCCCACGCCCGGCCAGACGGTGGGCCCGTTCTTCCACTACGCACTCCCCTATGACGGCGACTCCGAACTGGTGCCTGCGAGCAGCCCGGGTGCGATCCGGTTCCACGGCCGCGTGCTCGACGGTTCTGGTGCGCCGGTCCCCGACGCGCTGGTCGAGCTCTGGCAGGCGGACGCGTCCGGCGCGATCGTCCAGCAGCCGGGCTCGTTGCGCCGCGACGGTTGGACGTTCACGGGCTGGGGCCGGTCGTCGACCGACAACGCCGGCCACTACTCGTTCTCGACGATCGCGCCGGGTGGGGTCGACGGGGGCGCACCGTTCTTCGCGCTCACGGTGTTCGCGCGTGGCCTGCTCGATCGGCTCTTCACACGCGCATATCTGCCGGGACACGAGGCCGCCCTCGCTGCGGACCCCCTTCTCAGCAGCCTCGAGCCGGACCGTCGCGCGACGCTGGTCGCGGAGGCCGATGCGCAGGGACATGCGTTCGACATCCGTCTGCAGGGCCAGGGCGAGACCGTCTTCCTGACGTTCCCGGGCCACGGGGCGGCACACTGAACGCCATGACCGACCTGTTCTGGCCCGGCGACGAGCGCGCCGGCGACCTGATGAGTGCTGAGGCGTTGCTCGCCGCCATGGTCAGGGTGGAGTCCGCGTGGCTGGACGCTCTCGTGGCCTCCGGGCTCGCGCCGTCCGCCGCCGCCACCGACCTCGCCCCGCTCGTCACCGCCGACGATCTGCCGCACATCGCGGCGGCAGCCGAGGGCAGCGGCAACCCCGTCGTCCCGCTCGTCGGGCTGCTCCGCTCGCGAGCGCCGCAGCCCGCCGCCACCTGGCTTCACCGCGGGCTCACCAGCCAGGATGTCCTCGACACCGCCCTCATGCTCGCGCTGCGCGATGCGCTCGAACGGCTGATCGGCGAGCTGCGCGCCCAGGTGACCGCTCTCGCCCGTCTCGCCGCGCAGCACGCCGACACGCCGATGGTCGGTCGCACCCTGACCCAGCACGCCGTCCCCACGACGTTCGGCGCCGTCGCCGCAGGCTGGCTCGACGGCCTGGTCGACGCCGCCGATCTGGTCCAGGACGCCCGCTCCCTCCTGCCGGTGCAGCTCGGCGGGGCGGTCGGCACTCTGTCGGCGGCCACCGAGCTGGCGAACCTGCGGGGGCACGAGGATCCCCAGGGGACCAGCGCCGACCTGGTCGCCAGCACCGCCGCGGCCCTGGGGCTACGGGAACTCCGCCCGTGGCACACCTCGCGGGCGACGGTCACCCGGACGTCCGACGCGCTGGTCTCGTGCACGGACGCCTGGGGACACGTCGCGACCGATGTCGCGACGCTGGCGCGGACCGAGATCGGCGAGCTGGCCGAGCCGACGGCCGAGGGCCGCGGTGGCTCGTCGACGATGCCGCACAAGAACAACCCGATTCTTTCCGTACTGGTGCGCCGCGCAGCCCTGGGAGCCCCCGCTCTGGCCGCGACGATGCACCTCGCCTCCGCCACCGCGGGCGACCAGCGCCCGGACGGCGCGTGGCACGTCGAGTGGTCGACCCTGCACATGCTCGGTCGACGCAGCGTCGTCGCCGCGTCCCAGACCACCGAGCTGCTGCAAGGTCTGCACGTGGACGCCGAGCGCATGCGCGCGACGCTCGACCGGTCGACCGACAGCGTGCTGGCCGAGCGCCGCACGATCGCCGGGCTGCTGGACAAGACCGCCGATTCCGACCCGACCACCTACCGCGGGTTCTCCGAGGACCTCATCGTGGGCGCCGTGGAGCGGGCCCAGACCTTCTTGGAGGAGAACGAGTGACCGTCCCTCGCATCACAGCCGTCCAGCTCGGCGGTTCACCCGCCATGCCCCTGCTCGTCCTCGGGCCCTCGTTGGGCACGTCGGCTCAGTCACTGTGGGCGCGCTGCGCCGCCGGCCTCACCGATCGCTTCGAGGTCCTCGCGTGGGACCTGCCCGGGCACGGATCCAATGTCGGTTCGGCCGAGCCGTTCACGATGGCCGAGCTGGCCGCCGGTGTCCTCGAGATGGTCGACGACGTGGTGGCCCAGCGCGACACGTTCGCCAGCACTTTCACCTACGCGGGCGACTCGGTGGGAGGCGCCGTCGGGCTGCAGCTGCTGCTGGACGCACCCGCGCGCATCGACTCCGCTGTCCTGCTGTCGACGGGCGCACGGATCGGCGAGCCGGATGCCTGGCGGACACGGGCCACGTCCGTGCGCGCGTCGGGCACCCCGTCGATGATCGAAGGGTCGGCCCAGCGTTGGTTCGCACCCGGATTCCTGGAGCGGGAGCCGGAGATCGGCGCAGCCCTGCTGCACGACCTGCGGGACGCCGACGACGAGGGCTATGCGCTGGTGTGCGAGGCGCTGGCGGGCTTCGACGTCCGTGACCGCCTCGGCGAGATCGAACCGCGAGTGCTGGCGGTGTCGGGTCTGCTCGACGTCCCCACTCCGCCGGCCGATCTCGCGGCTATCGCCTCCGGAGTCCGGAACGGGCGGCTCGTCGTCCTCGACGGCGTCGCGCACCTGCCCCCGGCCGAGCAACCGTCCGAGGTCGGCCAACTCATCCGCGATCACGCGAACGCGGGGCAGGCGGTTGCCGCTCCCACGACCGTCGCCGGGGTGCGCGACGCCGGCATGGCGGTGCGCCGGGCGGTCCTGGGCGACGCCCATGTCGACCGCGCGACCGCGGCGATCACCGATCTGACCGCCGACTTCCAGGATTTCATCACCCAGTACGCCTGGGGGTCGGTGTGGACGCGTCCGGGTCTTGACCGGCGCAGCCGCTCACTCATCACGCTGACCGCCCTGGTGGCCCGCGGCCATCACGAGGAGCTGGCCATGCACGTGCGGGCCGCGCGTACCAATGGGCTGACCAACGACGAGATCAAAGAGTTGCTGCTCCAGACGGCGATCTACTGCGGCGTGCCCGATGCCAACGCGGCCTACCGCATCGCCCAGCGCGTGC
The DNA here is from genome assembly GCF_044543825.1 of Gordonia sp. NPDC062954. Lineage (NCBI taxonomy): Bacteria > Bacillati > Actinomycetota > Actinomycetes > Mycobacteriales > Gordoniaceae > Gordonia > Gordonia sp. NPDC062954. The sequence goes on from NZ_JBITWL010000025.1 coordinate 76,938, forward strand.
TCGACGAGCTGGACCACCCCGCTTACTAGGAGACTGCTGCACAATCCTCGTGGCAGGAGCCCGGTGTGGTGGCTGGCGTGAAATCCTGTGGCTATGCAGGGTTGTGATTGTGACTTTCGCGGGTAAGTGGCGGTGGCGGTGGTCTACGGACGTTTCGCGGCGGTCTCACTGGCGAGTGGTGGTCACCCGGGCGCGCACTAGGTCGCGCCGAACGAGACGGTGGAGCTCATTCCAACCGGAACTCACTGACGCGTGCTCGAACCCTCGTCGTCCATGCCGTAGCGGGGATCTCCGAACGCGGCATCTCGACGCAAGGGCTACGACTTCGGTGTCATGTAAGGGTGTCGCACCAGCTTCGTCGCGCAGTGGGCGGGCTAACGCGACGTGTCGGCGGCGCCTACTTCCTTACTCGCTGGAGTGCGCGGTAGAGCGTGGATCGACCCACCCCGAGATCCCGGGCGATAGCTGACGGCCCCTCCCCCGCCTCGATACGGGCAAGGGCCTTGTCGATCTGCTCCTCAGTCAGGACGCGTTTGCGTCCCTTGTACTTGCCCTTCGCCTTGGCGATGGCGATACCCTCGGCCTGGCGTTCGCGAATGATGGCCCGCTCGAACTCTGCGAACGCCCCGAGCAGCGAGAGCATCAGGTCGGCTCGAGGATCCTGGGCACCGGCAGCGTAGGTGGCCCGCTCGTGGACGAACCGCACACTCGCACCCTTCGCGGTGACCTCGCCGACGATCTGCTTGAGATCAACCAGGGAACGAGCGAGTCGGTCCATCGACGCGACAACCAGCTCATCACCGTCCCGCAGATACCTGATGCACTCTTCGAGCTTTACGCGATCAGCGCGCGAGCGTGCCGACTGTTTCTCGATATAGACCCGGTCGCACTCCCCCACCGCCTCGAGCTGACGCGCCTCGTTCTGATCCGCGGCTGACACCCGCACGTACGCCACCCGCTGCCCACGCGCATGCGAAGATCGGCGAGCCGGCTTCGGATCTGGCTTCGGCTTTGGCGTTACCTCGATGACGTTCTCCGAGTCCGTCGACTCCACCCGAAAGTTCCAACCCAACTCATCCCGACGACGGAACCGAGTCCGCACCTTCCCGCGGCTGACGATGAGCACCTCCTCGCCACCCGAACGATTCAGCAACGTCCCGATCCGATCAGCCATGAGGGGACCCTTTCGCCCGGAATCTGTATCAATAGATCCTAGACCCCCCGGGAGAACGTTTCATAAGTATCAAACTAGACCCTGTGACACAGCAGCGACTGCCGGCGGCGCATCGTCCCGCACGGGTGTACCCCACCAGGACGTTGCCCGTTCACGGCCGGATCACCTGCCTGCCTCACCCCTCCCACTGCGGTAACATCGCTCGATGCCTTCCGCGACATTTAAACGCGCCGATTCCCGCTACTTCGCTTCCAGCCTAAGCGAGGGCACAACCCATTCTGGAATTGACACGTTCGAGGGGCCACTTGGCATTACAACCGAGGGAAATAAAGGAGAACGAAGCAACAAGATAGTGCAGCACATCTTTAACGGTCCGAACACTGATCTACTCCTTATTGAGCTTCTAAACTTCCTATACGTAGAAAACAGCTACGCTGACACATCCGACAGCAATCCTTCATACGCCAACTTGCGCAAGCGCGTACTGGACCCTCGAGGCATATCGCTCACCGAGAGCGGGTACACCCTGCCAGATGGTCGGGACGTTGACGACCTTCGTGCATCCAACGGCGCCCTTGAAAATGAGCGCTCCGCAGTCTCTAAGCCGGTTACAGCCATACAGTCCCCTGACACGCCAATTGAGAATAGAGATCCCGCCAAGATATTTATAGTTCACGGCCGAGACGCACGTCCGCTTGTTGCCCTTAGAACATATCTATTGTTTCTGGGGCTTCATGACATCTCGTGGTCAGAGGCAGTAAAACTGACCGGGGAACCCCAACCGCACACTTACGATATTGTCCGTGCCGGAATGCTGCATGCCTCAGCCACGATCGTAATTTTCTCCCCAGACGACCTCGCCCGAGTTAAGGACGAATTCTCCGAGACCGGAGATCCGGATCGAACCCCTCAAGGTCAAGCTCGACCGAACGTACTTCTGGAAGCTGGAATGTCATTCGCCATGGCCCCCGAGCGCACGATATTTGTCAAGAGCGGGCCGTCCAGGGAAATTTCAGATATCGCCGGGTTCAACTGGATCAAGCTCGACGGAAAGTGGGACAGTCGGCTCGATCTCAAGTATCGACTAGAAACCGCTGGCGCTTCCGTTAGGGCAGGAACATATGACCTTCAAGACCCGCTAGCTGGACCCTTCATGGTCCAGTAGTCCACTTCCGCCGATAATGTCATATTCCGTCATGCTTGCTGGTCAGTGGGCGACCGATTGCCGCTGACAGCGCGGACTGCGTGTGCGGTCATTTTCGGTGTGACGTCCGAGGAAGGTTCGCTCCCCTCGACGCCGTGGTCAGTCGAGAGTCCGGTCAAGCCCCGTGTGGTGGTGTAACTCGTTTCTGATCCTTCGCTTGCGGTCAGGCGGGGAGTTGCATCAGGTCATCGGTGCTCACCTCCGTCGGACTGGTGTGAGACAGCCGAAGCGGTGACAGTCCTCGTGGCCTACTGCCGCTGAATCCGAGCTACTCGCGGGCAGCGGTATGCGACTGAGTCGAAATGACGTGGGCGACGGGCCACGTCTTGCTGAGGTCGGTCAGGACCAGGTCGGCTCGGAAGCCTTCGGTCAGCACGCCACGGTCGTTGAGACCGACACAGGCGGCCGGGCCTGAGGTGATCAGCCGCACGGCGTGCGGGAGTGAGAGGACACCGTCGCGCACAAGTCGCACTGCGGCTGGGAGCATCGAGGAGGGAAGGTAGTCGCTGGCCAGGGAGTCGGCCACACCGGCGACGACGAGCTCGGCTGCCGAGACGTTCCCGGTGTGGGAGCCGCCACGGACGACGTTCGGGGCGCCAGCAACGACGAGCATGCCTCGGTCGCGGGCGGCACGGGCGGCGTCCAGGGTCGTTGGGAACTCCGCCACGGTGCAGCCGCGGTCGGCGGCAGCCGCGACGTCTTCCGGGGTGGCCAGGTCGTGGCCGAAGAGCCGGATGTGTCCGGTCCGGGCCAGGTCGCCCAGCCACGTGAGGGTGCGGTCGCGCACGGCGAGACGTTCGGCGCGGGTGCAACGCCACCGGTCGACGTGGTCGACCGCAGCAGCCTCGGCCATGCCCTCGTTGGTGATCAGCCACCGCTGCATGGTCGTGGGGTCGGCGAACTGCCCCTGCCCCGGTGTGTGGTCCTCGTGAGAGACGATCGGTACCCGTGCGTGTGGGGGATCATTCGGTGTGGTGATGCTCCGACGCGTTTCAGAATCCGCGGAGTCGTCGAATGCGGCCAGCTCCGTTGCGAGCAGCGTCCGGCCGTACTCGCAGCGGGCGTCCAACCGGTGCAAGACTTGGTGGTCGACCTGGGTGTCGTCAGCGTGACGCAGCGAATCGGACAATTCTGCCGCAGCGGGGGAACCGATCGTCGTTCCCACGATGGAGCGCTCCTGGAACGCAAGGCCATGGAAGGCGGTCGTGATACCTGCCGCGCGTAGACGGCCGCCCGCCGACATCAGTGCGAAGGCAGGGTCTAGGACGACGCCCGGTCGCGGCCGGGTCTCCCGCGCGAGGATGTCGGTGTGGACATCGACCAGGCCCGGCAGCAAGTGGGCGCCGTGGGCGTCCAGGGTGCAGCCGGCACCCGGCGGGTGTGGGCCCACCTCGGCGATCCGACCCTCGCGCACCACCACTCTTGCGTTATCCACCACCCGATGGGGCAGCACCGCTGTGACGTGGCCGATCACAAAATCTGTCGGCGTCCAACACGAGTTCCCAAAGGTCATGACGACACATTCTGACAGGGCCCTATGGCCGTCGCATGAACGCGGAAGCCATCGGCCGTTCACCGGCATCGGATGGTCGGACGGGGTTCACTCACCGTTCTCTCAACCCTAATCGCCCGTTCGTAAGTCCTCTATAGGTTTCGGGGTGTTCGACCAAGTCCTATAGAGGGGTTTCCATGATCGAGCTCGTCGAGGTGAGCAAGACCTACAAGGGGGGCGTGCAGGCGCTGCGCCGAACCGACCTGACGATCGAGGCCGGGCAGGTGACCGTGCTGCTCGGTCCTTCGGGAGCCGGCAAGTCGACGCTGCTGCGGTGCATAAATTTGCTCGTGCAGCCCACCACCGGGACTGTGCGTGCCGCCGGTCTCCCGGCACTGGACTCGCGCCGTGCATTACGACGGCATCGCCGGCGCACTGGCATGGTTTTCCAGCACCACCATTTGGTCCCGCGGTACACCGCGCTGCGCAACGTGCTGCTCGGCCGAGTCGGCTACCACAGTTTCTGGCACGGTCTCCTGCCCGCTGGTCGCGCCGACGAGCGCATCGCCCTCGAGGCGCTCGACCAGGTGGGTCTGCTCGACAACGCGCTCACCCGGGTCGACAATCTCAGCGGCGGCATGCAGCAGCGCGTCGGCATCGCCCGCGCACTCGCCCAACAGCCGCAGCTGATCCTCGCCGACGAACCGGTTGCCAGCCTCGACCCGGCCACCGCAGGCCGAGTGATGGCGCTGTTGCGCCGTGTCTGTCACGACAACGGCATCACACTCGTCGCCAGCCTCCACCAGGTCGACCTGGCCCTTGAGCACGCCGACCGCATCGTCGGCCTCGCACACGGCGAGATCGTGCATGACAGCCCCGCGTCCGATGTCACCGATGACGCCATCCGACTCATCTACGAAGGCGTCACTGAGGAACCCAACGGGGAATCCGACGGCGACGCCGTCACCAGTACTGTCACCGGCCACCTCGCTGCTGGTGTCCGCTGACCGGAAGCTGTTCGCATCACCCGAATCACATTCACCAGATCCTGGAGTTCTTCACAATGACCAGACCAGCCCGTTCCACAGTTGCCGCCCTGGCGGCGCTGATCTCTTTCGCGCTTGTTCTCACCGGCTGCGGCTCCGGCTCCACCTCCGAGCCTGCCGCCGGCGAGGTGCCTGAGACCCTCCGCGTGGCCCTGCTGCCCGACGAGAACGCGTCTCAAGTGATCCAGGACAACGAACCGCTCAAGGAATACCTAGAGGACGAGTTGGGCGTCGAGGTCGAACTCATCGTCACCACCGACTACTCCTCGATGATCGAGGCGATGACCCGCGGCCGGTTGGACCTGGCCTACTTCGGGCCATTGTCCTACGTGCTCGCCCAGGAGCAGGCCGACATCGAGCCCTTCGCCGCGCTGCAGGAGGAAGAAGGCGCTGCCCCCACCTACCAAGGGGTGTTTCTCGCCAATGCCGACTCCGGCATCACCACACTCGACGACGTCGCTGGCAAGACCGTCGCGTGGGGAGACCCGGCCAGCACCTCCAGCCACCTGATACCCAAGGCCATGCTCGCCGAGGAAGCGGACCTGCGCGTCGACGACGGCGACTACGAAGAACAGCACGTCGGCGCCCACGACGCGGTGGCGCTGGCAGTGCAGAACGGCAACGCCGACGCGGGCGGCATGAGCCTGCCCATCTACGAGCGCATGGTCCGAGACGGGACCATTGACCCTGAGGTGGTCGTGACCGTCCAGGAGTCCGAGCCCTACTACAACTACCCGTGGACTATGCAGACGAATCTGCCCGAGGACTTCAAGGACAAGGTGCGGGCGGCGTTTTTAGAACTCGACGACGACGCCGTGCTCGAGGCGTTCGAGGCCGCCGGTTTCGGACCTGTGACCGATAAAGACTACGACGCGGTGCGCGACCTCGCGCCCCTGCTGGACATCGACCTGGCGGACTACCAGTGACCGCCGACACTTTGCCGGACCCCGTCGAGGAACGGCGGGAAGAACAGTACCGGGACATCTCCCGTCGGGTGTGGATTGGCTGGGGGCGCAACAGCGCCGCCATGGGCGTCGTCGGCGTCCTGGTGCTGGTGTGCGTCTGGGCGGTGGGACTACTCGACGGCGAACGGATGATCACCGGGCTGGCCGACATCGCCGACCTCCTGGGCGACATGTGAGGTTCCCCCCGAACCGTAGAGGCATCGATAATGAGGAGCACGATGCCAGAGAAGCGGAAGAAGTACGACCGGGAGTTTCGTGATGGGGCGGTCCGGATCGTCGAGGAGACAGGTAAGCCGATCGCCCAGGTCGCTCGAGACCTGGGGGTCAACGAGGGCACCTTGGGTAACTGGGTCAACCGGGCGCGCGCCGAGCGGGAGGGCCGCGGCGAGCTGACCGTTGATGACGCTGCTGAGCTCAAACGGTTGCGTGACGAGGTCGCCGAGCTGCGCATGGAGCGTGATGTCCTCAAGCGATCAGTGGTCCTGTGGGTGAAGGAGGCGACGAAGTGAGCGTGGCACGCTTTATCGCCGACCAGAGGACCAGCTATCGGGTGCCACACGCGGTGTCCTGCCGGCTGCTCGGGGTCAGCGAGGCGTGGTTCTACAAATGGCATAAGCGGACCCAATCGCCGGGTGCGGCAACGGGTTTGCACACCACCCGCGACTATCGCCGGGACACCATCGACCGGGCCGTGGCGGTGGCGTTCGACAAGGCCCGCGGCCTGCACGGGTCACCGCGCCTGCATGCGGATCTGCGTGCTGACGGGTGGACGGTGACCGAGAAGACTGTCGCTGATTCG
>NZ_JBITWL010000026.1:0-83555 GCF_044543825.1 Gordonia sp. NPDC062954
AACGCCGCTTCGAGGTACTCCACCCCGAACCGCGCCAGACGATCACGATGCTCCACAACCACCACACTGACAGACGGGTCCGACAACACCCGCCGCAGTTTCGGACGCTTCCCATTCAGCCCCGGACCCGACCTCACACCACCTCACCAACCTCGTGGCCATTCGCAGTCGCCCACTCGGTGAGCCGAGCCACCTGACGATCCAAGTCCGCGCGCTGATCATGGAACGACACCCACGCATACACCACCACCCGGCCACCACCACCGACCTCAGCAACGTCGACCCAGACCGTGCCCGACTCCAGACGACGAGCAGACACCGGCATCCGATCCTCCCGAAACCACCGATACGCAGTCTGCGGATGCACCCCCCTGCGACCGCGCCCACTCAGCCAACTTCACCCACTCAACAAAACACACATTCGATCACGTTTACTCACAACGTAAGGAACAGTTCACAACCCCATCTCAGCGCGCCGCAGGCGGCGCCATCCCGGATGCGGCCGCCTGGAGATCCAGTGCCTCGGCGGTCGTGACGAGATCGGCCACCAGACGTTCTGCTCCCGCGCGATTGGACCGCCAGGCCGCAACCGTGGTGATCGCCGCGCGCAGCCCGTCGATCGGCAGAATGGCAACAGGCTCACCGTAGAAGAGCCGGTTGGCCATGCCATTGCCCAACCCGACCAAGGTGAATGCCTGACCGCTCGCGACCAGGTGCGCCAGTCCGGCAAAGTTGTCCCCGGTCAAGGTGATCCGCTTGCGAATCCCGTGGCGGTCGAGCAGATCATCGAGGTTGCGATAGATCTCCGGCGCGGAGTCGTGGTTGATCGAGGCGAACGGGATGTCGGTCAGGTCGGCCAGCGTGATCGAGGTACGGCCGGCGGAGATGAGATCGGAACCGACGGCGACACCCACCGGCTGCCGCTCGAGAAATCTGCTGTCCACCTCGGCACCACCGACCGGGCCGTGCACGAGCGCGAGATCGACCTGACCAGCGCGCAGATCCCGCAGCAGGGGCTCGGTACTGGCCGGGTACAGGCGCGGGACGATGTCTGGATGGGCCGCGGCGAGATCGGCCAGAAAGGTGTCCCGCACCGTCGCCGACACCTCGGGGGCGATGCCGATCACCGCTTGTCGCGGCGTCGTCGCGTCCGCCTCACGCACGACGTCGGCCAGGCCGTCGACCCGCTCGAGCACATCGAGTGCCCGCGGCAGCAGCGCCGCGCCCGCTCGGGTCAGTTCGATGTGATGGTGCGCTCGGACGAACAACGCCGCACCGAACTCGCGCTCGAGGTCCTTGATCCGCCGGCTCAGCGGCGATTCCGCCATGTGCAGCCGCGCCGCCGCCCGGGTGAAATTGCGTTCTTCGGCGACCGCGACGAAGTAGCGCAGTCCGATCAGGTCCACACCGCATACCTTATCGACGCCGCCAGGGCCATGACCGATCCGGTCACACGCCACTGTCCACATTGATGATGGTGATCGACAGCTCGATCGACCTAGCGTGGCAAGCAGGCACACACAACGAGAAAGAGGGCCGAACATGACACGCGAGCCGATTCGGGTCGCGAACTTCTCCGGATACTTCGGAGACCGGCGTAGCGCCGTCGACGAGGCGATGGCGGGCGATCGGTTCGACGTACTGGTCGGTGACTACCTCGCCGAGATCACGCTGGCCGCGCTGTCGGCGGCCTACCAGCGCGACCCCCGCCGCGGCTACGTCGACTACTTCGTCGACCAGGTACGCCCACACCTGGCGGCGATCGCCGACCGCGGGATCAAAGTGGTGACCAACGCCGGCGGGTTCCATCCCGCGGGCCTCGCGGCCGCGCTGCGCGACGAGATCGCCGCCGCAGGGGTCGAACTGCGGGTGGCTCACGTCGACGGGGACAACATCCTCGACGAATTGCCGCGGCTGCGGCGCGACGGGCACCGGTTCGACAATCTCGATGGCGGCGCACCGCTGGCCGACTGGGCGGCCACCCCGTTCGCCGCCAACGCCTACCTCGGCGGTTGGGGAGTGGCCGCAGCGCTCGACTCCGGCGCTGACATCGTGGTCTGTGGTCGTGTGACCGACGCATCGCTGACCGTGGGTCCGGCCGCGTGGTGGCACGGGTGGCATGCGTCGGACTTCGACGCGTTGGCGGGCGCGGTCGTGGCCGGACACATCATCGAATGCGGCCCGCACGCCGTCGGCGGCAACTTCTCCGGATTCCTCGACATCCCACACCGCACCGTGCCGGGCTTTCCCATCGCCGAGATCGCCGCGGACGGCAGTTGTGTCGTGACCAAACACGCACGCGACGGCGGGGCGGTCACCCGCGACACGGTGACCGCGCAGATCATGTACGAGATCCAGGGGCCGGTGTATCTCAATCCCGACGTCACCGTTCGCCTCGACGATCTCCGGGTCCGCGACGTCGGACCCGACCGCGTTGCGGTGTCCGGTGCGCTCGGCGGCCCCCCACCACACACCACGAAGGTCGCGATCTTCGGACCCATCGGATTCTCCGTCGTCAACACCGTGTTCGTGACCTCACCGCATATCGAGGAGAAGATCGCGCTGATCCGCGATCAGCTCATGCCCGGTCTGCCCGACGGCGTGACGCTGGACCTGACGCCCATCGGTACTCCGGCAGCCGACCCGGAGTCGCAGTGGGCGGCCACTGTGGCGCTTCGCGTGATGGCCACCGCGCCGACCGCCGACGCCCTCGCCGAGGCCGATCTCGCCCGCCGTCTGGGGAGCCTCTATCTGCAGGGCATCCCCGGCTACTATCACGACGGCGCGGCCGGTCTGCATTCGAGCCCTCGACCTCGCATCGACTACTGGCCGGGCCTGCTCCCGTTGACAGTTCTTGATCATCGCGCCGTTCTCGACGACGGTCGGAGGGTCGCGGCCGCGATTCCGCCGACCACCGACGTGGTGGCGCAGCCCGTTCACCCCGAACCCAGGGAGGCGCCGCTCCCGGATCGGGTCACCCGCGCCCCTCTGGGACTGGTGGCGCACGCCCGAAGCGGCGACAAGGGCGGCAACAGCAGTGTCGGCATCTGGACGCGTGATCCGCGGGTGTGGTTGTGGCTGAGAGGCTTTCTGAGTAGCGATGAGCTTCGCAGGCTGCTTCCCGAGGCCAAGGACCTCGACGTGGACCGCCACGAGTTCCCGGAACTGCAAGCAGTGCATTTCGTGATCCGAGGGCTGTTGGGTACCGGCGGGTCGTCGAACACACGCGTCGACCAGGTCGGCAAGGCCATCGGGGAGTACCTGCGCTCACGCCAGGTGTTGATCCCCGACGACCTGCTCGCCGGTGATGACTCCGACCGCGACCCGACGACCGAGGAGCAGCGTTGACCAGCCTGACCGATCGGCTCCGCACCGCCGCCGAGAACCCTGCCACTGACGACACTTTCGATCCGCGGACCGAACTCGAGGATGTGCTCGGCTCCATCGGTATGCGCGCCACCGACACCGGGGGCACCATCAGGTTCCTAGGGGCCGATCCCGTGGTGCCCAGTACGTTACGTCTGGGTGGTGCGGCGGCGATCGCGCTGGCCGCGAAGTCGGCTGCGATCGCCAAACTATGGCAGGTTCGCGGTGGTGACGGGCAGGACCTCACCGTCGATCTGCGCAGTGCCCCGCATCGCCTGTGCCCCTTCTACGATCGTCGCTGGGAACTGGTCAACGGTTATCCTGCAGGCACCCCGTCGAACCCCTCGAATGCCTTGGGATTCCGCTTCTATCGGACCGCCGACGACCGCTGGATGATGCCGCTCAACCCCTATCCCAAGATCAAGGTGGCAGCGCAGAAGCTGCTCGGTGTGCCGGACGACGAGGAAGCCGTCGCCGAGGCGATAGCGTCCTGGAAGGGAATCGAACTCGAGGCAGCCGGCGCCGACGCGGGCGTGGTGATGCCGATGTTGCGCACGGTCCCCGACATCCTGGACGAGCCGCATTTCCGGGACGTTCTCGCCGACATGCCGCTCGTGGAGGTCACCAAGATCTCCGATGGAGACCCGGTCGCCGTCCCGGCCGGCGCCACCGGGCCACTGGACGGCCTGCGCGCCCTGGGCATGGGCCATGTGATCGCCGGCGCCGGAGTCGGACGGGCCTTGGCCCTGCACGGAGCCGACGTGCTCAACGTGTGGCGCCCCAATGAACTCGAGCACGACGCAACCTACGTCAGCGCCAACGTCGGAGTGCGCTCCACGCTGCTGAATCCTTACAAAGGCGAAGGAGCGCAACGCCTTCGCCATCTCCTCGCCGATGCTGACATCTTCTACGCCAACCGGCGACCGGGCTATCTCGACGGGATCGGGCTGTCGGCGGCCGACGTGGCCGCCGGTCACCGCGGCATCGTCTACGCGACAGCCTCACTCAACGGTGAGACGGGGCCGTGGTCGTCCTGGGTGGGCTTCGACCAAACTGCCGGAAGCCTGGCCGGGATGATGTTGTACGAAGGCGGAGGCGACCGTCCGGCGCTCCCCCCGATCCTGGTCGTCAACGACTACATCGTGTCGTGGTTGATGACCGCGGGGATCGTGGAGGCGCTGTCTCGACGCGCACAGGAGGGCGGGAGCTATCGCGTGCACGTGTCGCTGACCCGGGCCGCGCTGTGGATCGTGGGCATGGGCGTGTTCGACCGCGAGTACGCCCATCAGGTGGCGGGGCGCTCCGGCGACGACGACCGTCACGTCTACCTCGATCCGGAAGTGTTCACGGCCGATACGCCGCTCGGGCGCTACCAAGGCGTCACCGACCAGGTGCAGATGACACGCACGCCGGGGGAGTACCGCACGATTCTCGTCCCCCGGGGTTCCTCCCGGCCGGAATGGCTTCCGTTCAGTTGATTTTCGAGTAACCGACGGAGCCCTCGGTCGGTTCGGGTAGCGTCGCATCGTCGGACCGCGAAGGGTGAGGGGGCACGAGCAGTGACCGAGATGAGCATGATGAGGTCGACCGACCCGACCGAGGTGGGCGAGCGTATCGCGGAACGGTTGAGCACCGTGTGGGATCGACCGGTGACGCTGCGGGACGCTCGCGTCGTACCTGCTGGCGCCAGCCGCACCACGTACGCGGTCACGGTCGGGGACGAACGCGGCGACGAAGCAATCATCGTGCGAGCCGCACCGGCCGCAGCGACCGGCGCAGGCGGGTTGCGCAGCGAGGTCGATGTGCTCCGGGCCGCATACGTCGCCGGTGTACCCGTCCCCGAGGTCCTCGACCTCAGCGACTCCGCCGACGAGCAGAGCGTCCTCGGGTTCCCTTATGCGGTCATGCGTTTCGTCGATGGTGAGTCCATCGCCCGACGAATCCTGCGTGATGACGCCTACGGTTCAGTGCGCGATGACTTCGCGCGACAAGCGGGCACCGTACTCGCCCGCATTCACGCGATGAAGTCGACCTCGACCGGCCTCGACCACATCGGCGACCCGATCGAGGCGCTGCACACCCTGTTCGCTCGTGAGTACGCTCGCGCACCGGCGGGACTCGTGCTCGCCATCGACTGGCTCGATCGCCACCGGCCCGAATCCGCTCCGAGTGACACCGTGGTACACGGCGACTTCCGGCTGGGCAACTTGTTGATCACGCCGGATCGGATCTCGGCCGTACTCGACTGGGAGCTGGCCCATCTCGGGGACCCGATGGAGGATCTCGGCTGGTTGTGCGCCAAGGCCTGGCGGTTCGGTGTACCACGCCCGGTCGCCGGGATGGGTGCGCGCGCAGATCTACTCGACGCCTACGCGCAGGTGGCGGGCTGGCGTCCGACGGAGGACGCCCTGCGGTGGTGGGAGCTCTACGCCACGGTGCGGTGGGGCCTCATCTGCGGCTCGCAGGCCAATCGGTATCTCGACGGTACCGAACGTTCGATGGAACTCGCCGCCATCGGACGACGCAGTGCCGAGCAGGAATTCGATGCGTTGCTCTCTCTCGGCATCACCACACCTGTCTCGATACCCGACCCGCTGAACACCGAGGAAACCGCGCTTGCTGCCGACGGGGGTCCACACACCGCGCCCGCGTTGCTCGATCTGCTCGACGCCGTGTCGGGTTTCCTGACCGACGAGGTCGCCGCCGACAGCGGAATCTCTCCGCAGGTGCGTTTTCGGACCCGGGTGGCGGGTAACGTGCTGGCCACGGTCCGCCGACAGGTACTGCTCGGTGCCCAGCAGGCCGAAGCGAGCCGTCGACGACTGGCCCCACTCGGCGTGCACAGCAGCGCCGAACTCGCCGACGCACTGCGCAGCGGTTCGCTGGCCGCCGGCGACGACAGGATACGAGCCGTGGTCGCCGCCGAGGTGATCGACCGTCTCACGGTCGCCAACCCCAACCATCTCACCCAGCCCGATTGCTGACCAACCCGATTGCCGACCGAGAGGCGTTTGACACGTGGACTTCGCACTGCCCGAATCCCTGACGGACTACCTGGCTGAGCTCGATGCGTTCATCGCTGCCGAGATCGTGCCGCTCGAGCAGACCGACGACAACATACGGTTCTTCGACCACCGTCGTGAGGATGCGCGCACCGACTGGGACCGTGGTGGTCTGCCCAGCGCCGAGTGGGAGGCACTGCTGCGGGAGGCACGTCGTCGTGCCGATGCAGCCGGACACTTCCGATATCCGTTCCCGGCCGCGTACGGCGGTCGCGACGGTTCGAATCTGTCGATGGCCGTCATCCGGGAGCACCTGGCGGCCAAGGGGCTCGGCCTGCACTGCGACCTGCAGAACGAACACGCGATCGTGGGCAACAACGTCGGTTTGCTGCTGATGCTCGAGTACGGTTCGCCCGACCAGAAAGAGGAATGGGTCGAGGCGTTGGCGGCCGGAGAGCGGTTTTTCGCCTTCGGTATCACCGAGCCCGAACACGGCTCGGATGCCACTCACATGGAGACCACCGCGGTTCGCGACGGCGATACGTGGGTGATCAACGGTGAGAAGACTTGGAACACCGGCATCCACGTCGCGCATCGCGACATCATCTTCGCCCGAACCAGCGGCGAAGCCGGCGATGCTCGCGGCATCACGGCGTTCCTGGTGGACCCGCAGGCCGCCGGATTCGCTGTCGAAGAGTACCTGTGGACCTTCAACATGCCCACCGATCACGCCCACATCACCTTGCGGGACGTCCGTGTGCCCCACTCGGCGATCATGGGTGAGGAGGGCCGCGGCCTGCAGATCGTCCAGCACTTCTTCAACGAGAACCGAATCCGTCAGGCAGCCTCGAGCCTTGGCGCGGCGCAGTACTGCATCGATCGGGCGGTAGGGCACGCCAACGAGCGATCCCCGTTCGGCAAGAAGCTGTCGACCAATCAAGCGATCCAGTTCCCGTTGGTGGAACTGCACACTCGTGCGGCGATGCTGCGATCGTTGATCCGGGAGACAGCATGGAGGATGGACACCTACGGTCCGTTCGCGGCCTCTCAGGAGGTCTCCATGTGCAACTACCAGGCCAACCGACTCTGTTGCGACGCCGCCGATCAGGCGATGCAGGTCTTCGGCGGTCGAGGCTACTCGCGCCATGAGCCGTTCGAGCACATCTACCGGCACCATCGTCGTTACCGGATCACCGAGGGCGCCGACGAGATCCAGATGCGCCGGATCGCCGGGTATCTCTTCGGCTTCATGTCTGCGGGGGCGCCGAAGGGGGTCGCCACCACGTCCGGCTAGGGCCGGCAGCTGCCGGAGGCCGGGGCCGGGTCGTCGGTCACCTGGGGATACTCATCGGAGCCCGTCGGGATGTCCGGTCCAGCCCTTACGCCCCGGCCGCATGCGGTACCGGAGAAAGCACCGGACGGCGGTTCGCCGACCGCGCGGCGGCCCGAGGTATGACCCGCACGTGATCTCGACCGTCCGTGGCGAAGAGCGAGACACCATCGGGTAGCGCGCGAGCCATACGACGCACCTGCGGTGTGGGATGGTCGTGGCCCATACCCACCACCACGGCAGCCGCGCGCACGCGCGCGGCGACCTCGGCGAGCCCGTGGACCGGGTCGGCGACCACGGTCTCGGTCGTCACCGTCGCCGACGTTCGGCCCAGCACCACTTCCTTTGCCTCGCGAAGCTTCTCATCCAGAATCGCCCGTTCCGACAGCAGGTATGAATCGGCGCGCAGCGCGTCGTAGCCGAAAGTATCCGACCTCGGCGGTCGTGGACGGGTGGTGGCCATCGCCAGTACGATCCGACTACGTCGGTCGAGAGCGGCGGCCGCAGTGATTGCCGCGGTCCACGATCTCTGCGTATCGCTGAATCCGACCACCACAATTCCCTGCGGGAGAACAGAAGTGGTCTCGGTAAACCATCGGTTCAGGTAGTCGCGGGCGCACATGGACATTGCTCTCACCTCGGGTCTGGGGTTGGGTCGCTGCCGGTACCGATGACGCTAGGCGGCAGCCGATCGCCGATCTGCATCCCGAAGTCGGAACCGTTCTCCACCCGAGGGTGGAGTCGGTTTCCACCCAGAATGCGATGCCCCCGGCCGCCGACCGCTTATCCTTGTGGCGGTGAGGTCATCGATCAGGTGGATACGCAGCCGACTGGAGTTGGCCGGCGAGGGATACCCGCCGCTCTTCACCGCGGTGACGCTGCTCGGTTCGTTCACGATCATCATCGGTGCCACCGCGCAGCGTGTGCCGATCGATCCTCCTTGGTGGGCCCTGATGGGTGCGGGCGTCGCCCTGATATCGCTCCTGCTCGACCTGTGGTTGCAGAGCAAACTGCCGTGCAACATCTTGGCGGCCGTGTCGACCGGGCTGATGCTGATGGACCCGGTGTCACTGGACATCGCGCCGCTGTTTCTGGCCTTGACCACGGCGATCGCCGCCGCGATGGAGTCGTTGCGCGCGAGCGTCGCCGTCCTGGCGCTGTCGATCACCGTGATCGTCATCGCGGGGGTCACCGATCATTTGCAGTCACCCGCCGCGTACCTGCTCGCGATCGTGTGCGGATGGCTGGTCGGATACATGATGCTGTATCAGAAATTGTTGTCGGAGAACGAGGTGCGCGCCCAACGCGTGCGAGCCGATCGCGCGGCCGGCGACGAGCGCCGGCGGATCGCCCGCGAGGTCCATGACGTCATCGCACATTCGTTGTCGATCACCATGCTCAACGTAACCGGCGCGCGGCGCGCCCTGCAGGATGGTGATCGCGCCGACGCGCTCGAGGCCCTCGAGGACGCCGAGCGACTCGGCCGCCAGGCGATGACCGAGATCCGATTCATCGTCAAGGTCCTCGGCACCGGCGGCGCCGAAGCAGCGCCCACCCCGGGCGCCTGCGATGTGGAGCATCTGATCGACGAATACCGGAAGGCCGGTCTGACAGTGTCCGTCGATCGCAGCGGTGACCTCACCACCGTCCCCGGCCCGATTGGCTCGGCTCTCTACCGGATCACCCAGGAATCACTCGCGAACGTGGTGAAACACGCTTCCACGCCGTCGGCGTCGATCACACTGCGCGCCGACGACCAGGTGTCACTGTGCGTGCGCAACCCCTATGCGCCGGGCGCGCGGCCAGGAACCGACGGATCGGGGATCGAAGGGATGAAGCAGCGGGCGCGATTGTTGGGCGGCGAGGTGGATGTCCGTCCGGACGCCGATGAATGGGTGGTACGCGCGGTCTTCCCGACGCCCGCCTCTCCCGAATCGGCGGCGGTCGAGCGGACGGCGGTCTGATGTCATCGACGCATCCCGTCGCGGTCGACGCCGACCCGATCCGTGTTCTGCTCGTCGACGACCAGGAACTGGTTCGTACCGGTCTGCGCCGAATACTTCGAGCTCGTGACGGGTTCGACATCGTCGGGGAGTGCGGTGACGGCAGCGAGGTGGTCACCAGCGTCTCCGCCTGTACCCCCGACATCATCCTGATGGATCTGCGGATGCGCCACGTCGACGGCATCACCGCCACCGCGGCGGTCCGGCGCATGGCCGCACCGCCGCCGGTGCTGGTCTTGACCACCTTCGACGACGACCAACTCCTCTCGGGGGCCCTGCGTGCCGGGGCGGCGGGCTTCATCCTCAAGGATTCGCCTGCGGAGTCGCTGATCTGGGCCGTGCGCGCGGTCGTCGCCGACGGCGCTTTTCTCGATCCTGCGGTGACTGCTCGTGTCCTGCATGGGTTTCGACGTTCTGCTCCCGACCACGGGCGGTCCCCGAGCCACCGGCTCACCGACCGCGAGCTCGAGGTGTTGAAGCTGATGGCACGTGGACGCACGAACGGCGAGATCGGCGCCCGCCTGTTCATCTCCGAGGTCACGGTCAAGAGTCACGTCAACCACATCTTCACCAAACTCGATCTGCGCGACCGTGCCGCCGCGATCGTCTACGCCTTCGACCATTCACTGGTGGTCCCGAACGGCCCCGACGAGGGGTGACCCACCCTAGTCCCCAGCCATCAGCCATCAGCCCAGCCACAACATCGGCGACGGGGGACATTCGCCGGCAACGCACCTGGTGCCGCGCATTCGGATTCGCTAGCGTTAAGCATGGCCACGAAGCTGGTCGAGGGAATGGTCTTCCGGACACCGGTAGCGGTGGCCGTCGATGACGCCCTGATCGCTTCTTTTGCCGAGGTGGTGGACGTTTCGGAGGCCGAGACCCCCGTGTCCGTCGTCTTCCGAGTGAGCGTCGAACTCGCCCACCAGGCCATGGATGCCGGAGTGGTCCCGCGCGATGGCATCGTGCACACATCCGAGGCGCTGCATGTGCGTCGACCGCCTCGGCGCGGGGATCTGCTCACCGGCCTGCTCACCGTCACGAGCGTGCGACATCGCGCCGGCACAACCCAACTCACGGTCCGCAGCGACATCCATGCCGCCGACGAGACCCTGCCGATCGCCGACAGCACTTCCACGCTGGTCTTTCGATCAGAAGAGGCCGACGGATGAGTCACGTGGCGTCTCACACCGACCTCGACGCCCCGCTGTGGGACGCCGAGGAGCACCTCACCCTCGACCGTGTCCGACGCTACGCCGCGGCATCGGGTGACGACAACGCCATCCACATCGAACCGGCCGCCGCGCGCGCAGCCGGACTCGATGCGCCGGTGGCACATGGACTGCTGCTGGTTGCCATTGTGCTGAAGTATGCCCAGCGGTGGGCTCGCGATCACCGGGCGATGATCACCGGTTGCGAGACGCGGTTCGTCCGGCCGGTGTGTGTCGGCGACGAACCGACCGTGCTCCATGTGACCGGACGTCTCGTGTCGACCGGCCACATCGCAGCAGCCGTCTGGGTTCTCGACCCCGACGGGAGCACGCACCGTGCCGTGATCCGGCCCATCCGGATCAGTTACGCGTCTGCAGCCGACTGACCCGAGGAGGCGGTCGCACCGACCAGTTCCGCTGCGCGTCGCAGGTCGCTGCGCAGCGCCGGCGGCGTCAGCAGGCGCAGCATCGGCAGCAGCGGCGCGAGGAACACCGGGACGGTCAGATGGGCGAGTGCGCGGACATCTGTGCCGGGCCGGGAGGTCTCGCAGAACTCCAGAGACAGATGGGCGTCGACCGTATGCCAGGCACCGATCTCCGCCCAACGTCGACCCGCCACGCACTCGGTGACCTCCAGTCGCGGGGCGACCCAGGGGGCAACGGTGACATCGGTCCAACTGGTTCCGACGTCACCGGCCCGGCCACTCGGCGTCGTCAGGTTGTTCACAGCACGCAGACTCGACTGCCAGTCCGGGCGGTTCTCCGGGTCGCTGAGGTAATCGAAAACCGCCTCACACGGGGCGTGGAAGGACACCGACACGTCGGCGATCAACACTCGAACACTCACGAATGCACGTCCTTTCGCGGTCCAGCCCGATTCATCAGTGTGCCAACTTCAACCCGACCACCGATGCGACGATCGTCAGGATGAGGCCCACTTTGAGCCATGAAGCCGCCTCGGCGCCGGTGACCATCGCGATGACGACGGTCAGCGAGGCACCGATACCCACCCACACCGCATATGCGGTGCCGGTGGGCAGATCGCGCATCGCATACGCCAGTCCCGCCATCGAAACGACCAGTGCCAAAAAGAAAATGATCGTGGGTGTCGGTTTGCTGAATCCTTCCGACCGACCGAGTGCGGTGGCCCAGACGGCCTCCAGCACACCAGACAACACCAATATCAGCCATGACATCGACTTCCGGACCTCCAGGCGCCGTCTTGTCGCTGTCCGGGTACGGCGCACCTCGTCCGGTTGTCATCATCGACATACCCGAGTGTACCGCCGCCCATCTGCCGCCAGGTGGTGGTTTTCGCCACCATCGCGGTTCTCATCACCGCGGGTGGCTCGACTCCGGCATGCTCAGGCGCTAGTCTGAACACAGGCGTAGTCAGATAGGGTATGGCAATGACCAGTACACAGCGCATGTCACGCGCCGAGATGGACCAGATGGACAGCAGCATGTTCGCACGGTCGCTGCTGTCGATGGGGCAGACGATGAGCACCGCCAACGTGATCATGCAGTTGGCCAACCCCGCGGTCGGATACGGCGTTGCACACAGCACCGTCGAGAGCGGTCGTCTCGACCGACATCCGATCAAACGAGCTCGCACCACCGCGTCCTACCTCGCGGTGGCCGCGATGGGCACCGCCGAGGATCGACGTCGCTATCGCCAGGCCGTCAATCGGCAGCACGCCCAGGTTCGCTCGCACGGGGACAGTCCGGTCGAGTACAACGCCATGAATCCCGAACTGCAGCTGTGGGTTGCGGCCTGTCTTTACTACGGTTGGGAAGACATTTACGAGCGCGTGCACGGACCATTGACCGGTGTCGAGCGCGACACCTTCTACCGTCAGGGCATGGTCGTCGGCACCACCCTGCAGATGCCGGCCGAGATGTGGCCCGCCGACCGCGAGCAGTTCCAGGTGTACTGGGATCGGCAGGTCGAGGACATCGAGATCGGCGACGAGGTCCGTGAGTTTCTGCTCGACATCGCCCATTTCGGCTATGCGCACCCGTGGATCCAGCGGCGCTACGGGCCGACGAAGTATCGGCGCACGATCGGCTACCTGCCCGAACGTTTCCGGACGGCACTCCGGGTCTCCTGGTCCGCAACCGACCAACAGTGGTTCGATTCCTATGTCGATCGTCAGGTGCAGCGCGAACGACGCAAGCCGTTGTGGCTGTCGCAACTGATGTTCCGTGCGCTGCTGTGGGATGTGCGGTTGCGCAACCGCTTCGGGCGACCGCTGGTGTGAGAACTCAGAACGAATCCCGATGTCGCTCCTGCTCGAGTAATGCATCGAGATCGTCGAGGCGTCCCATCGAGGCCACGGCACGTGCGGTGCGATGATTGGACCGCAGCATCTCCCGGTGGCGATGGGTGAACGCCCAGTAGCCGGCGGTGAAGGGGCAGGCCTTCTCGCCGACTCGCGTCCTGGGGTCGAAAGCACAGTCGGCGCAGAGATCGGACATCCGGGAGATGTAGGCGCCCCCGGACGTGTATGGCTTGGTGGCCATCAGCCCGCCATCGGCGTGCTGACTCATGCCGATCACGTTCACCGGCATGACCCAGTCGAATCCATCGACGAAGTTGACGCGAAACCATTCCGTGAGCTCGGCCGGATCGTATCCGCGCTGCAAAGCGTGGCTACCCAGCACCATCAGGCGGGGGATGTGGTGCACCCAACCCCGCTCACGAACTCTGGCCAACGCATCGGACAAACATCGCGCGGTGACCGCGGCGTCGTCGAGTTCACGGAACCAGCGCGGCAACGATCGATGCGCATCCAGGTGATCGCTGGACGGGTAGTCGGATCCAAAGTGCCAGTAGAGGTGCCACACGAACTCGCGCCACCCGAGGATCTGCCGGATGAATCCTTCCGCCGACGCCAGCTCGACGTCGCCGGCCCGGGTGGCGTCCTCCGCGGCGCCGACGACGTCGAGCGGATGGAGTAACGAGAGGTTCAGCGGCACCGACAACAGCGAATGCGACATCGCCCAGTCCTCGCCCATGATGGCGTCCTCCCATCGGCCGAACGTGGCCAGCCGGTGGCCGACGAAATGGGCCAGCGCTCGCTGCGCCTCGTCATGGGTGACTGCGAACAGTCGCGGGCCGTCGTCGCCGGTGAACGCCACATCCATGGTGTCGAGGTCGGCACGTACCTGTTCGTCGATGTCATCCTCGGTGGGCCACCACGGATCGTCGATCCCGAGAGTCCGCCGACGCGGCGGCGGCTCGCGGTTGTCGCGATCGAAATTCCATGTGCCGCCGAATGGTTCGTCACCGTCCATCAGCACCTCGAACCGCCGACGCTGGTCTCGGTAGAACTCTTCCATGCGGAATCGTTCGCAATCGCCTGCCCATTGGCGGAAGTCACTGCGGGACAGCGCAAAAGATGGGTTCGGCAGGATCTCCGACACCAGTCCCTCGGCCGAGAGTCGGTGCACGAATCGCGCTGCGGCTCGCGAACTCGGTTCATGCACCACCACGGGGCGGCCGAGCGCAGCGAGCGCGTCACGGTAGGTCTCGGCCTGCCAGAGTTGGGCGCGATCACCGAGCTCGTCGGCGAGATGTCGCATCCCGGACAGCAGAACGTGCGCTTTCTGTCGGTGGCCGCCACGACGGCGAAAGGCCGTCGACGACTCGATCAACACCACCTCGCGATCGTCGTGCTCGGCGGCCGAGAAGATGTGTCGGCCGAGTTGATCTCCGAACAGCCACAACGGGTCTGTCGATGCCGCATGCGCCACGTGACCACCTCCTACGACACCGACGCTAATCGGTGCGCGGGACGCGATCGCGCACCTCGAGTCCACCGCAACCCGGTTGCGACCTCGGTAACGGCGGGATAACCCCCGGCGACGGTGGTCGGGTATCGCCGACGACCCAGACCGGTTCAGTGGGTTTGTTCGGCGTCGGGGTCGGGGGCGACGTGTGCAGCGGCGAGTTCGTGCAGTGCGCGGAACACTCGTTTGGCCGGTTCGGCCCACGGCATCAGGATCGGGAACACGTGAAACATGCCGAACTCCTCCATCGCGGCAACTCGCACGCCCGCCTTCTCCAAGACGTCGACGAACTCCCGGATGCCGTCGCGGAACATCTCGTCGGCTCCCCAGCACACGAAGGTCGGCGGAAACCACTCCGCGTCGACATCGGCGTAGATGACCGAGACGCGGGAGTCGTTGGGCTGCACACCATGCAGATACGGGGTGACCGGTACATTCCACGGCAGGATGTCGAGCTGCGCGTTCTCGGTGATGGACGGGCGGTCCAGATCGAGATCGACCTCCGGCGAGAACAGCGCGGCCGCCGCCGGCATGGGCATCGAGTGATCGTGCAGGTGAGAGATCAGCGAGGTGGCCAGGCCGCCACCGCCGGAATCGCCGGCCACCACGAGGTGCTCCGGCGCAACCCCGCGGTCGAGCAGGCCACGGTAGACGTCGGCCGCGTCATGTACGCCGGCCGGGAAGGGGAATTCCGGAGCCATCCGATAGTCGGCGATGAATACCTCGAAGCCGGTGTGTCTTACGAGCGCAGCGGCGAACGCGGTATACATGATCGGCGACGTCCCGATATAGCCGCCACCGTGGAGGTACAGGATGGTGGCGCCGATCGTCTGCTTGTCCTCCTGGTCGTCCACATAGGCGTCCGAGCTGGCCTTGGCGCGACACCAGAGGCCGGGCACTCCGCCGATGGTGTCGGCGGTGATCTCGACGCCGTTGCTCACCGCGACGAACGGCGGCATCACCACTCGGCAGATGTCGTCGAGCACCTTCTCCATGGACCGGAACTCTTCGATCGGCAAACCCATCGAGTAGCCCATGAACGACCGGACGACCTGCCGGGTCACCGACTGCCCGAGGTTGTCCAACAACCCACCGGGCCCCTGCCAGGGTCGTCGCAGCGGTACCCGCGCCAGACCGTTGACCAGACTCTCGGCGAGCCCCACGACCGTCAGCGCCGTGATCGGACCTGCCGCCGTCTGCACCTCGCGACGATCTGCCATCACCATGACGCTCATCGTAGTGAGATCCGTGCGTACCGCAGCGGTGTGCGTGTGCAGCGGCGGTACTCCCGACGCGAGACGCTCGCGGTAGCCATTGGCTACACTTGTTTCATATTGCTACCGCGCGAGGCCGGCTCGGCTCACGAACGGCTCGGCTCACGAACGGCTCGGCTCACGAACGTCGAAGCCGCGACGACCCAGCGCAGATACACGGGAGTACACACATGCCTCGCTCCGCCGACAAGGTGACCCGGTTTGACGCCGAGTTGATCGACAGCGCGATCAGCGAGGGCCGCCGACAACAACGAACCGGCAGACAACAGCTCGAACACTGGGCGCGGGTCGGACGCGCGGTGACCGCCTACGAGTCGGCCGCACTGAGTAGGGTGCGCGCAGCACTACGCGGGGCGCACCCGGTCGATGACCTCACGGTCGATGAGGGTCGGGTGTTCAACGCCGAGATCCGGGCGCGGGTCGCTGAAGATCTCGCGAACGCAGACTATCGCGCCACGCAGGTGGCCCGCGGTGTCACGACGGTGGCCCTCGACGATGCCGGCCGCATCGTCGAATACCGTCCGGACGGCAGTGTGCACCACGTGGCCGACGAGTGAGACGTCTCGACCTGGTCATCGGCCCCAACGGGGCCGGTAAATCGACCTTCGTCGAACTCACGCTCGCGCCACTGTTGGCGCGCAGTGTCTTCGTCAATGCCGATCTGATCGCGCGGCAGCGCTGGCCCGGCGACTCCGCGGCGCGATCGTATGAGGCGGCCGAGGTCGCGGCGGCCACTCGCGATCGGTTGATCACCGACGGGCGGTCATTCATCGCCGAGACGGTGTTCTCCCATCCCGCGAAGCTCGATCTCATCGGCCGCGCCCACGCGGCGGGATACGCCGTCGTCCTGCACGTTCTCCTGGTGCCGGAGACCATCTCGGTCCTGCGCGTGCGACATCGGGTCGATGCGGGTGGCCACGCGGTTCCCGAGGACAAGATCCGCGCGCGCCACCGACGGGTGTGGCCGTTGGCCGTTGAGGCCATCGGGTGCACCGACGAGGCGACGGTCTACGACAACGCGAGCGGCGTTGCGCCGGCCATCGTGGCCGAGTTCACCGGCGGCACGCTGGTCGGCGACGCGCGCTGGCCCGACTGGGCACCCGCCACCCTGCGAGACAGCTGGTGACGGTCCGAATGGTCATCGGCACCACACTGACAACCTCGGCCGATGGCCATACAGCCCCCTGCACCGTGCGAGTGCCGAGCGCGGACGTGGCACACTACCTCGGGTCCTCTTTCCCTGCGACCCGGTGAGGCGGCGATGGACAACTCAGAGCAGCCGACGTTGGCGCAGGCGTGGGACGCCAACCGCTCGATTCAGCGATCGGCGGCGGTGCGACTTTTCTCCGCGACCAACTCGGCGCTGTATGTGACGCTGATGGAACGTCACCTCGACTTCGGCGCCCGGCGCACGGAACCCGAACTCACGGTGCGCCTCGAACGCGATCTCGCCGAACTCGGGGTCAGTGATCAGCCCGACGGTCTCGAGCTGATCAAACTGTGGGCCAAACAAGGATGGGTGCACCGGGTCACCGAGCCGGCAGCGGCGACGGGACACAACATCTGCCACCTGACCGCCGAAGCGCGTTCGGTCCTCGACTACATGCGACGCCTGCGGCGAGCCGACAGTGTCGCCACGGGTGGGTCCATCAACGGCATCGCGGCGGGACTACGACGCGTGGCGGGCCAGGTCTCCGACGATCCGGGCCAGATCCGCGAGGAAATCGAACACCAGATCAGTGAACTCGACGCCGAGCTCGCCGACCTCGATGCCGGTCGCCGACGCCGACCCGATCTGCGTAGCGCCGAGGACGAGGCTCGTGCGATCGCCTACCAGATGGAGCAGATCGTCTCCGACATCGGACAGTACGGCGCCATGCTCGACCGCATCACCACCCAACTCCTCGATGACCCGCACGACTCCGACCTGGCCTATCGCGATCGGCAACGCCGGCTGTTCGACGACTACGAGGCCCTGCTCGAGTCGTCGCAGAGCACCTCGTATCACGCGTTCACCCAGATGATCCAGGATCCGACCCAGCGAGAACGACTCGTCACCGATATCTCCACGGTGACCGACCAGCTGCCCGACATCGAACCCGGGCTCCGATCGGTGATGGACAACTTCTTCGAATTGGTGACCCAACAGATGGGGGAGGTCGGACGGACCCGGCAGCGGTGCGCCCGCCGTATCCGTCGCTTCGTCGCCGCCGGCACGCTGGAGCAGAGCCGTGGCGTCGCCCGACAACTCAACGACGCGCTCGCATCAGCGCATGAGTTGCTCAAGTCATCACTGGCCGACCGCCGCATCGGGTACGAGCTGCCGTTAGCGACACCATCGGTCACCTCGATCGGCCGGCTCGCTTTCGAGATCCGCGATCGGACGCCACCGGCGCAGGCCACCCCGGCCACCGCCGGCGCCGATCTGAGTTCGTTTGCGTCGCTCGCCGGGCAGGTCGACACCGTCGAGCTGACCGAGACCGTCAACGCGGCCCTCGCCGACGGCCCCGCGACACTGTCCGACGTCCTCGCCCAGCTCGACGAACCCTATCTGGCACATGTGATCGTGCTGTGGTCCTGGGCACTGCGTCAGCCCGGCACAGCGGGTCCCGAGTCGACCATCATCCGGTTCCGATCATTGGAAGGCGAGGATCAGGCCATCGAGGTTCCCGCATTGTCGTTCACCGAACCCATCCCCACCGCGGAGGTCGACGCAGCATCGTGAGTAACAGCACCGACATTCGGGACGACCGCGGCGACCAGCGGTCCGAGGAGTACACCGGATTCGACGAATTGCCCGCCGTCGAAAAAGGTCGACCGGACGACACACCCGGCGCCCCGCGTTTCGAAGGCGACGTCAGCGCCCTACCGGACCGGGCCTGCTGGGCGCTGCAGAACCTGCTGACCCGTCGCTACGTGAGCGGCGACCGTCAGCCCCAGCTGTGGGCATGGGTGATCGAATACCAAGACGCACTGCGAGTTCGGCTCTCCGAACTCGACCTACGGCTACGGGTCGTCGACGAAGTCGAGGTGGCCTTCGTGGAACAGGCCGGTTACGACTCCCGGTGGGGACGAAAAATCCTCAAACGTGAGACCATCCACACCTACGACGCCATCCTCGCGTTGCACCTGGCCAAGTACGTGCGGGCATCCCGCGACGAACATGTACTGATCACCCGGGAGGAGATCCACGAGCTCTTCGCCGGCGTCACCAACACCATCGATCGCGATCTGGCGTTGTTCGACAAGCGGATCGGACGTGCGATCGACAAGCTCGAGGAGATGGACTTCCTGCGCAAGCACCGCGACGACCCGGACACCTTCACGGTGAGCCCGGTCATCTCGGCGGTGATGACCGCGTCGGTGATCACCGACCTGCAGCGGCAGTTCGAACAGTTCATCGGTGCCGGCGACCCCGGCGACGACATCGGCGAATCGCCGGATCAGGCCGATGCGGCCATCCGGAGTGCGTACACCGGCGATGAGAGGGACGTTCACGGCGAGGACATTCACGACGGGGACGACGAAGGAGACGAGTGGTGAACGAAGCTGTGGACCAGTACCACCTGTCGCGACTACAGCTGATCAACTGGGGGGTGTTCGACGGCTATCACTCGATTCCGTTCAGCGCCGGCGGATCCCTCATCACCGGATCGTCGGGGAGCGGCAAATCCTCACTGCTGGATGCTATTTCCTTGGCGTTCCTACCCGATCACCGACGCAACTTCAACGCATCTGGCGACGCGACCGCGGCCGGCTCGTCCAGTGGCCGCCGGACAGTCGGCAAATACATCCGCGGTGCGTGGGGTGAACGCCGCAGCGGCGCCGGCGGGCAGCGCGAGATCATGTACCTGCGTGGCTCGGGACCGGCATGGGCCGCGATCGCGGTGACGTACACCTCGACCTCGGGCGAGGCCATCACCGGCCTGGTCCTGAAATGGCTGGCGGCGGGCAAGATGACCGACGCCTCGAGCACCTACTTCATCCATGACGGCGACATCGACATCGTCGACGTGTGCAACGAGTGGGCCCGGGCCAACCACAATTCCGCCATCTTCCGGGATCTCGGCTGGCGAGGCGGGCCGGGAGAGGGCAAGTACCTGTCCTCGCTCTACTCGCTGATCGGTATCCGCGGTTCGGATGCCGCGCAACAATTGTTGGGAAAGGCCAAATCACTCAAGAGCGTCGGCGGCCTCGCGCAATTCGTGCGGGAATTCATGCTTGACGAACCGAGCAGCATCGTGGGTATCACCGACGCCCTCGAACAGATCGACCCCTTGGTCGAAGCTCGTGAGCTACTCGACGTAGCGCGGCGCAAGCGCACCATCCTCGGCAACATCGAGACCGTGCACGAACGTTACGCCGCCGAATCGGCCACGTTTTCGGTGCTCGACACGATCGACACTGCGTCGATCCGCGCGTATCTCAACAACCTGCGACGTCGGACCGCGGAGCCCGAGATCTCCGATCTCGACGACCAGATAGCCCGCCTCGAAACCGATCTGGCCGCGTTGACCGCGCAACACGATCAGCTCCGCCAGGACCACAGTCATCTGCTGTCGCGGATCGCCACATCGACCGGTGACCTCGCACCGCTACAGGAACAACTGACCACCGCGCAGCGCGCCGGCAACGACGTCGCGGCGCGGCGCAGTTCGTATGACACCAAGGTCTCGGCGCTCGATTTCGACCTCCCCGACGATGCCGAGGAGTTCTGGACGCTGCGCGAGCATCTGATGGAGGAGGCCACCCGGATCGACGGGCAGCTCGACGCCGGCAAGGCTCACTACGCCGATGCCCTGGCGCGCGAAGTCGCCGCTCGATCCCAGCGCGACGCCGCCCACGACGAACTGCAACGGGTGACGCAGGCCGGTTCGGCGCTTCCGCGGGCCGAGCACGAGATGCGCCGGGTGATCGCCGAGGCCCTGCAGGTCGACGAAGCCGAACTCCGTTATGTCGCCGAACTCGTCGAACTCCGACCCGAGCACGAACGCTGGCGTCTGGCGGTCGAGAAGGTGCTGCGCTCGGCCGGGTTACGACTCCTGGTTCCCGCGGAGCATTTCCGAGCCGCGTTGCGTTTCGTCAACACCCACGACATGCGTGGTCGGATCCAGCTGCACCACGCGGAGAATCGCACTGCACCGGCGCCCGAACCCGGCACGCTCGGTGCAACGTTGCGGTCGGTCGACCCGGGCCACCCGTGTGCGGCCGAGGCGATGGCCATCCTCACCCGACTCGGCAACTACGTGTGTGTCGAATCGCCGACGGAATTCACCGAGCACGCCAAGGCCGTCACCGACCGCGGTCTGCGCAAGGATTCGGCCAAGCTCGCGGTCAAGGACGACCGGCAGTCGCTGCGTCCGTCCCAGCACATCTTCGTCGGGGACGTCGACGCGAAGATCGCTGCGCTGCAGGCCGAGTTCGACGACGAACAACGCGCGTACAACGCTGCGCGGGAGGCCAGTTCGGCGCTCGACCGCGAACGTACCGAGAAGCAACACCGGCGCGACTCCTACCGCAGGGTGTGCGAACAGTTCACCCAGTGGAGTGAGATCGACACCGACTCGGCCGATGAACGGGTGGAGCAGCTCACCGAACAGTACGAGTTGTTGATGGACGAGCACCCCGATGTGGAAGCCTTGCAGCGCAAGGCCGATGACATCTGGGACCAGGTACGCGGGGCGATCTCGCAGGCGGCGTTGGTGCGCGACAAGATCGCCGGACATGATCGACGGCGCACCCAGCTGCTCGACCTCGTCGACCGGCTCGACATCGAGGACATCTCCACCCAGGCCGAGCAGACGCTGGACGGCTTCCGCGAAGAATCCGGGGCTAGCCTCGATGTGCTGGCGCCGGAGCCGTATCGGCAAGAACTGCTGAAGCTGGTGGCCAAGGACCGCGATCGGATGCGCGCAGACGCGCGACGGTCCCGCGACGAACTGGCCCGCATCCTCGACACCTACGACGAGGAGTTCCCCGACGCGGTCCCGAACGACAGCGACGACTTCGACGAACGCATCCATGATTACGTCGCGGTGAGCCGCCGGATCGACGAGCGTGAACTGCCGGCCGCCTATGAACGGATGCGTCGCCTGATCACCGAACAGGCCCCGGGCGCAATTCTCAACCTGCACATGGCCGCCGACGCCGAGGAGCGTCGCATCGTCGAACAGATCGAGCGTGTCAACACCGGCCTGGGCGCGGTGGCTTTCAACCGCGGTACCCGGCTGCGATTGCACCCGGGACGCAAGCATCTGGCTGCGGTGGCCGATCTCAGCGAGCGGGCCAGGCAGATCTCTCAGCGCACCACTGCGGTGAGTTTCGGCGACGAACAGGCGATCCTGGAGCAGTATGCGGACATCCTGCTGCTGCGCGAGCGGCTGGCCGGGGTGACGCCGGAGGATCGTCAGTGGACTCGCGATGCCCTCGACGTGCGCAACCGCTTTGACTTCTACTGCGAGGAACACGACGCGGTGACCGGCGAGACCATCCGCACCTACAGCAACGCGGGCGACAACTCCGGCGGCGAACAGGAGAAGCTGATGGCGTTCTGCCTGGCCGGCGCGCTCAGCTTCAACCTGGCTAGTCCGGACGGTACCGACAACCGCCCGATCTTCGCGCAGCTCATGCTCGACGAAGCGTTCTCGAAGTCCGATCCGCAGTTCGCGCAACAGGCGCTCTCGGCGTTCCGCAAGTTCGGCTTCCAGCTCATCATCGTCGCGACCGTGCAGAACACCAGCACTATCCAGCCGTACATCGACAACGTGGTCATGGTGTCGAAGTCCGAGGTCGGCCAGGAGGGGAGCGCAGACACCCGGCCGGTGGCCACCGCACTGTCGACGACGATCCGGGCATTCTCGGACCTGCGGCGCTCGAGCGGCGGGCAGCTGCCCGTCTGACGTTGGGCCGAACGCTCAGCGTCGAACGGCCCGCCCGGTCTCCAACCACATCGAGAACTGACATCCACGGCGGTCGTAACCGCCGTGGATGTCAGTTCTGCTTGTGGTTCCCGTTCGGCTCAGTCTCGCGCGGCGGCCAGCGCGTCGTTGAACGTCTTGCTCGGGCGCATCACCGAGGCGGTCATCTCCGGGTCCGGGTAGTAATAGCCGCCGAGGTCGACGTGATCTCCCTGCGCTCCGTTCAGTTCGCCGACGATCGCGTCCTCATTCTGGGCGAGGGCTTGCGCGAGCGACGTGAAACGCTTGGCGAGGTCGGGATCCTCGGTCTGCTCGGCGAGTTCCTGAGCCCAGTACATCGCCAGATAGAACTGGCTGCCCCGGTTGTCGAGCTCACCGGCGGCCCGCGACGGTCCCTTGTCGTTCTCCAACAGCTTGCCGGTCGCCGCGTCGAGCGCCTTGGCCAGCAGCACCGCACGCTTGTCGTCGGTCTTCTTGCCCAGTTCCTCGAGGCTCACCGCGAGCGCCAGGAATTCGCCGAGCGAGTCCCACCGCAAGTGGTTCTCTTCGATGAGCTGCTTGACGTGCTTGGGTGCCGATCCACCCGCACCGGTCTCGTACAGACCACCCCCGGCCATCAGCGGCACGATGGACAGCATCTTGGCGCTGGTGCCGAGTTCGAGGATGGGGAACAGGTCGGTGAGGTAGTCACGCAGGATGTTGCCGGTCGCAGCGATGGTGTCCATCCCGCGGATGACCCGCTCCAGCGTGTACCGCATCGCTCGGACCTGCGACATGATCTGGATGTCGAGACCCTCGGTGTCGTGATCGGGCAGGTACTTGTGCACCTTCTTGATCAGCTCGTTTTCGTGCGGGCGGTACGGATCCAGCCAGAACAGCACCGGCATCCCGGAATCGCGGCAACGCGTGACGGCCAGCTTCACCCAATCCTGGATCGGGGCGTCCTTGACGATGCACAACCGCCAGATGTCGCCCTCCTCGACGTTCTGGGTCAGCAGCACCTCGCCGGTGGCCAGGTCGGTGATGTTGGCTACCCCCGCGGCCGGCACCTCGAACGTCTTGTCGTGCGATCCGTACTCTTCGGCTTTCTGCGCCATCAGCCCGACGTTGGGCACGGTGCCCATGGTGGTCGGATCGAACTGCCCGTTGGTCTTACAGAAGTTGATCATCTCCTGGTAGATCCGCGAGAAGGTCGACTCCGGGTTGACGGCCTTGGTGTCCTTGAGCCGCCCGTCGGCGCCATACATCTTGCCGCCGGCACGGATCATCGCCGGCATAGACGCATCGACGATGACATCGCTGGGGGAGTGGAAGTTCGAAATGCCGCGGGCCGAATCGACCATCGCCAGTTCGGGCCGGTGTTCGTGGCACTTGTGCAGGTCGTCGATGATCTCCTCGCGCTGCGCGCTCGGCAACGACTCGATCTTGCTGTAGAGGTCGGACAGACCGTTGTTGACGTTCACGCCGAGTTCGTCGAACAGTTCGCCGTGCTTGGCAAATGCATCCTTGTAGAACACCTTGACCGCGTGTCCGAACACGATCGGGTGCGACACCCGCATCATCGTGGCCTTGACGTGCAGCGAGAACATCACGCCGGTCTTGTAGGCGTCCTCGATCTGCTCTTCGTAGAATTCGACGAGCGCCTTCTTGGACATGTACATGCTGTCGATGACGTCGCCGTCGGTCAGCGACACCTTCGGCTTGAGAACGAGGGTCTCGCCGTCGGAGGTGATGAGCTCCATCTTGACCTCGCGGTCGCCGGAGACGGTCATCGATTTCTCGCCGTGATAGAAGTCGCCCTCGGTCATGTGCGCGACGTGGGTCCGCGACGCCATCGACCACTCACCCATGCTGTGCGGGTGCTTGCGGGCGTATTCCTTGACGGCCTTGGGGGCTCGCCGGTCGGAGTTGCCCTCACGCAGAACCGGGTTGACCGCGCTGCCCAGGCACTTGGTGTAGCGGTCGCGGATCGCCTTCTCTTCGTCGGTCTTGGGATTGCCCGGGAACTCCGGCAGGTCGTAGCCCTTCTCCTGCAACTCCTTGATGGCCGCCAGCAATTGGGGGACCGACGCACTGATGTTGGGCAGCTTGATGATGTTGGTCTCGGGAAGCTGGGTCAGCCGGCCCAACTCGCCGAGGTTGTCGGGCACCTTCTGGTCCTCGGGAAGCAGATCGGAGAACTCGGCGAGGATGCGCGCGGCGACCGAGATGTCACTGGTCTCGATGTTGATGTCGGCGGCATCGGCGAACGCGCGTATCACCGGCAAGAAGGCGTAGGTCGCGAGCATCGGCGCCTCGTCGGTCAGCGTGTAGATGATGGTCGGCTTCTCCGCGCTCATGTTCTCTTCTCAACTCCAGTTCTTGGTCGCGTATGCAAGTGGTGCGAGATTTTGTCTCGGCGTTACCAGTATCACGTCGGAGCGGGCGTTGTGTGCACCGACCGGTTCACCCCCGCCTGTTGGCAGAGCACAACCTGTCATCGGAACGGGTCCCAGCGCGAAGCCCCGAGCGCTCGTAACGCTACGCCGATCCGCCAGTAGAGGAGACCGCCGAGTCCCCGTGGAAAGAACGTCGAGGTCGTGACGAGTTCGGCGCCGACGTGTCCGTCGGCGGATCTGTCGGTGATCGCATGATCGACGAACGCGCGGCCGGGCTGTCCGCGCTCGGTCCCCATCCGCAGATGCGTCGGCTCGGTGGCCGCCACG
Organism: Gordonia sp. NPDC062954; assembly: GCF_044543825.1. Classification (NCBI taxonomy): domain Bacteria; kingdom Bacillati; phylum Actinomycetota; class Actinomycetes; order Mycobacteriales; family Gordoniaceae; genus Gordonia; species Gordonia sp. NPDC062954. The sequence goes on from NZ_JBITWL010000026.1 coordinate 25,601, forward strand.
ACCTCCCAGCGCGTGCCCGTGCGCGATCGCAGGCGCCGCCACAGATCGGGGGCTGACCGGTCCTCGACGCGTCGATCGACGGTGCCGAACGACACCTCTCCGGCCCATGGCGGGTCGGTGGGTAGAGGTTCGGCAGCGCATGTGTCGGCGGTCGCGTTCGACCACTCCACCGAGTTGTCGCCGCGGGCCACCCGCTGCAGCGTCGCGGCCAGCGCCGCGCGATAGGTCATGAGTCCGCCGGTCGGCGGGGCGATCACATCGTCGATGTCGTGTTCGTGGCAGATCGCATCGCACTCCAGTGACTCGATCAGTGGGCGGGCGATCTTGCCCCTGATCGGGGTCACCAGGCGCACCCAGCGACTCGCGATGGTGGGGGTGAGGTAGGGCAGGACGATCATCCGTCGTGGGGGCAGGCCCGCGACCTCGGCGTATCGCTGCATCATGTCGCCGTATTCCAGGACGTCCGGTCCGCCGAGATCCCACGTCCGTGACGTCGGCACGTCAGCGGTGGCTGCCTCGACCAGATAGTGCAACGCGTCGCCGACGGCGATCGGCTGGATCTTGTTGTGCACCCACCGTGGTGTGGTCATCACCGGCAATCGCTCGGTGAGGTGCCGGATCAGCTCGAAGGATGCCGACCCCGATCCGATCAGGGTGCCCGCCTGCAGCGCCACCGTCTCGATCCCCGAATCGATCAGGATCTCGCCGACCTCGGCGCGTGATGCCAGATGCTCGGACAACTCCACACCCTCGGGATGCAGACCGCCCAGATACACGATGCGCGACACCCCACAGGCCGACGCCGCGGCCACCACGTTCTGTGCGGACCGCCGCTCCTCGTCGGCGAAGTCGGCGTCGGTGCTCATTGAATGCACCAGGTGATAGACAACGTCGATGTCGACGAAAGCTTCGAGCAGGGAATCACGGTCGGACAGGTCGCCACGCACCACCTCTGCACGGGAGTTGGCGGCCCAGGGCGCATCGGCGATCTTGGCCGGGGTGCGGGCCAGCGCCCGCACCCGATGTCCGCGGGCCAGCAGGCGGGGCGCCAAGCGGCCACCGACGTAGCCCGTGGCTCCGGTCACCAGACACCGTCGAGAGTCGTCCACGACTCCACCCTACGGATTCGCCCGACAGACCACGGTCGCGTTTCGACTCGACGTCGAAAGTGAGGTGAACGTGCCGACAATCGGCACGATCACCTCACACGTCGTCGGGCTGGCCCGCCCCAGCGCTCAGCTGTTGGTTTGTTCCTTCTCGGCGGCGGCGATCTCGGCGCGCACCTGATCCATGTCGAGGTCGCGGACCGCGCCGATCAATTCGTCGAGCTGCGCAGCAGGCAGTGCTCCCGGCTGGTTGAAAACCAGGACACCATCTCGGAAGGCCATCAGGGTGGGAATCGATCGGATGCCGAACCCGCCGGCGAGCTGCTGCTCTGCCTCGGTGTCGACCTTGCCGAACACGATGTCGTCGTTCGTCTCGGACGCCTTCTCGAACACTGGCGCGAACTGGCGGCACGGTCCGCACCATCCCGCCCAGAAGTCCAGCAGGACGATGCCGTCCTGGCCGATGGTCTCTTGCAGATTGTCGATGGTGATCTCACGAGTGCTCATGACACTTCCAATGCATACCCCTACGGGTATATTCCTCGGGTGCAGTCCGCGTTCCACGCTACGCACATTCCGTGCAATGCTCCATCCGACGCCCGCTACCTCAGGGCGGCAGCCAATCTCCGCCACTGCTCGCGGGGCATCGCGCGATGGTCGGCCTGGAGGACCTGGACGCAGACATGATCGGCGCCCGCCGCACGATGTGCCTCGATCCGGTCGAGCACGACCGCTTCGTCACCCCAGGCGATCAGTGCGTCGAACAGTCGGTCGCTGACCGTCTGCAGATCGTCTTCGGAAAAGCCCAGGCGCAGGAGGTTGTTGGCGTAGTTGGGCATTGCGAGGTAGCCGGTGAGCCACTTGGTGCCGATAGCGCGCGCCTCATCGCGGTCCGACGCCAGGATCGCCGTCTGCTCGGGAGCGACCAACGGTCCCTCGCCCACGGCCGCACGCGCAATCGCGGTGTGCTCGGGTGTCACCAGATACGGGTGCGCTCCGCGGCTGCGTTCAGATGCCAACGCGAGCATCTTGGGACCCAACGCGGCCAGGACGCGACTGTCGACCGGAACCGGATCGGCCGCCGCGTCAAGACCGTCGAGAAAGGCTTTGGTGGTGGCCAACGGCTTCCGGTACCGACCGGCCTCCTGGGCATCGATCAACGGCGCGTGGCTGATCCCCAGTCCCACCAGGAACCGAGGTCCGTGTTCTGCGGTGAGGCGCGCGTGCGCCGCTGCGACGTCTGCCGGCTCATGCATCCACATGTTCAGGATGCCGGTGGCGATGACCGCCTTGGTGGTCGCCCCAAGTAGGTTCTCCACCGAATCCATCAGCGGCCCACCGACATCGGGCACCCACAGCGCGGTGAACCCGAGCTCGTCGAGCTCGGCCGCCGCCTCGGCCGCCTCCGCGGAATCGCCATAACGCAGCGGTGAACTCCAGATACCAACCCCGTTCAGTTCCATGACCCGACCCTACCGGGGTGTGCCGAGTGGCCCGAATTGCCGAGTGTTGGCCCGAATGGTGCTGTTGTCGGCACCCAACGGCGCTCTATGTTGATGGTGATCGACATCACAGTTCGGCTGCGGGAGTCATCCGACCCCCGCCGAGGCAGAAGGGGACAAGAATGCCGCTCGAACCGGTATCACAGGGGCTGTTGCAGCAACTCGCCGAGGAACGCCAGCCACCGATCAGCGAACAGACACCGGCACTGGCCAGGATGACCGGACCCATCTTCGCCGGCATGAGTGGTCGGGGACCGGAGGTCGGTGCGGTCCGCAACGTCAAGCTCAAGGGTGCTGACGGCGGCCTGTTCCGGGTGCGCGCACTCATTCCCGAGGGAGAACCCGAAGCGGTGATCGTCTACTTCCACGGCGGCGGTTGGGTGCTGGGTGACATCGATCTGCAGTACGACCATGTCGGGCGCGATCTGGCGAACCGCACGCGGTCGACGGTCGTCCTCGTCAATTATCGGAAGGCGCCGGAGCATCGGTTCCCGACCGCGATCGAGGACAGCTACCTCGGCTTGTGCTGGGCTGCCGAACATCTCGCCGAACTCGCCACAACCGGCGCGCCGCTGATCGTCGCGGGCGACAGCGCCGGCGGCAACATCGCCGCGGTGATGACCCACTGGGCACGCGACCGCCGTGGCCCACAGATCGACTATCAGGCCCTGGTGTATCCGGTCACCGACTGCGATGTCGACACGCCGTCCTACGTGGACCCCGAGAACCAACTGATGCTCAGCCGGGACACGATGATCTGGTTCTGGGACCACTATTTGCCCGACGTCGCGGCCCGAACCCACCCCGACGCATCACCACTGCGCGCCGCCGACCTGTCGGGCCTGCCACCCGCGTTGGTCTATGTCTGCCAATACGACCCGCTGCATGACGAGGGGGTGGCCTACGCCCGGGCGCTGGAGAAGGCCGGTGTACCGGTCACCCTCGCCGAGGCAGAAGGACAGATGCACATCTACTTCCAGATGGCGAATATCTTGCCGGGCTATCAGACCGGCATAGCGCTCGTCGCCGACCACATCACCACCTTCATCAGTAATCACGCGCACACCAGCGCGCCACAGGAAGAGGCCACCAGCGATGCCTGACCGGGACGTACTGATCATCGGCGCCGGTTTCTCCGGCCTGTATCAACTTCACAAACTCCGCGAACTGGGATTCGATGCCCATGTCGTCGAGGCCGGGCCGCAGGTGGGCGGCACCTGGTACTGGAATCGATATCCCGGCGCGCGATGCGACATCGAATCGATCGGTTACTCCTACTCTTTCGATCCCGAATTGCAGCAGGAGTGGAACTGGACCGAGCGCTATGCGGCGCAACCCGAGATTCTCGCCTACCTCGAACACGTTGCGGACAAGCTCAACCTGCGCACGGACATCTCATTCGACACTCGGGTCGTATCGCTCGATTTCGACGATCCGCAGGACATGTGGACCGCAACCACCGAGAGCGGGGCGACGATCACCGCGCGCTACGTCGTCGCCGCGACCGGATGTCTGTCCAAACCGCTGCTTCCCGAGTTCCCCGGCCTCGACGACTTCGCCGGGGACGTGTACTGGACCTGGGACTGGCCCACCGACGAGGTGGATTTCGCCGACAAACGGGTCGCGGTCATCGGCACCGGATCGTCGGGAATTCAGACAATCACGGCCATCGCACCCACGGTCGGTTCGCTGACGGTGTTCCAACGGACCCCAACCTACGCCGTCCCCGCGCAGAACCGGCTCATCGCCGAAGAACTGGCGGAATTGAAGACCCACTACGACGACTTCCGGGCGGAGAGCCGACTCTCGGTCGGCGGAATACCTTGTGGCGATGAACTTCCGCCGTTCTTCGACGACCTCGACGATGGGCGCATCCGTTCGGAACTGCATATGCGCTACGACGATGGTGGCCTGTGCTTCCAGCAGTCCTTCCGCGATCTCCTGCAGAACGAGGAGGCGAATGCCCGGGCCGCCGAGTATGTGCGCAACCGCATCAAGGACAAGGTGCACGATCCGGCGGTGGCCGAGAAGCTGACTCCTCGGTCGTACCCGATCGCGGCCAAACGGATGTGCGTGGACACCGGCTACTACGAGGTCTACAACCAACCCAATGTGACGCTGGTCGACGTCAATGAACAACCGATCGAACGCATCACCGAACACGGGATCCGGGCCGGGGGGACCGACCACGAGTTCGACGTGATCATCCTGGCCACCGGTTTCGACGCGATGACCGGGGCGCTGGCGGCGATCGACATCCGCCACGGCGCACAAACGCTGCGCGACAAGTGGTCCGACGGACCGCGGACGTACCTCGGACTGATGTCGGCCGGTTTCCCGAACCTGTTCACCGTGACCGGACCGCAGAGCCCGTCGGTGCTGTCGAACATGGTGACGTCCATCGAGACCCACGTGGAGTGGATCAGCGCCGCGTTGAGCCACCTGCGCGAACACGGCCTGACACGCATCGAGCCGGACGTGGCGGCCGAGGACAACTGGGTCAACACGACCAATGACGCCGCCGACATGACGCTGCTCAAGCAGGCTCCGTCGTGGTATATGGGCGCCAACGTGCCCGGAAAACCTCGTGCCGCGTTGCCGTTCGTCGGTGGGGTGGGCACTTACCAGCAGATCCTCGACGGGATCGCAGTGACCGGGTACCACGGGTTCGAACTGGTCTGAGGCCGGCCCTGCGCGACGTCGGTTCCCCGTGGGTGCTCCTGCGGGGAACCGACGTCGACGTCATTGTGCGTGTGCCGTGCCCGCCCACCGGCGCATCGCACGCGAGAAACTCGACCAATCGCGATATCCCAAACGTTCGGCGATCTGCGTACGCGGCAGATTCGTGTCCCGCATGAGGTCATGGGCGAGGCTTCGACGCACATCGTCATGGATGGCGCGGTACGACGTACCCTCACGCGTCAGGCCGCGACGCAGGGTCCGTGCGGAGTAGTGCAGGTCGGCAGCGCACTCTTCGAGAGTGCAGTCCAGCGACGGCCTATCGAGCAGGTAGGCACGCACGCGTCCGGCGATCCCGTTGGCATGCAGCCTTTCTGCTCGAATTCGCTCGCACTGCTCGATGATCACCGCAGCGGTGTGCGGGTTGGCCATCGGCAACGGAAGGTCCAGGTAGGACCGCTCGAAAATCAATTCGTCACGCGTACAACCGAATCGAACCGGAGCGTCGAAGACCTCGGTGTAGGCCCGACGCACCGCCGCATCCTCGACGCGATGGGCGAACCGCACTTCCTGCAGCGGCGTGACGCCGGTCCCGGCGAACAGTTCACGTTGCATTTGCACGCTGGCGCTCAGATCGCGTTCGATCACGAATGCGGCGATGTCGTCGGGCACACCGTCGGTGTGCGCGGTGAGCGACCACCGCTCGCCGGCGAGTAACTCACCGGTCATGGTGGCGAATGCGAACGTCAGCGGCGAGTACCGCAGCCCGCAGCGCACCATGTCGGCGACGATCTCACATGCCTGGAGCAGGTAGCCGTAGTAACCGTAGGACGTCAGGTGATACTCCCGACCGATCTCCGCCCCGATTGCCGGTCGGTGCCCGAGGGCATCGAGCAGGTTTCGGATGACGACGATCTCCTGCTGCGCCTCGATCAGGACGGTGGCGTCACCCAGCGATGCGCGGGTCAGCCCACTGCCGTCGAGCAGACGCTCGATCGCACTCCCGTGCCGCTGTGCATAGTCGCAGATGATGGCCACGCCGGCCGTCGTGCGGGGGTGGTCCCACGGATCCGGCATGCGGGCGAACACGGGGTCAGCAGGATCGGAGTCGTCCAGCTCCCCGCCGGCTTCGACGATCATCGTCACGCTGTCATCCTCTCCTCAGACGCACACCCTGCCCTGTGAGCAGTATCACGCCTCATCCAGATCACGGCAACGAACCCGCCGTTGTGACCTGCACCTTTGTGGGACAAGTGTCCAGCTCGAAGATGGCCGCAATTGCAGTGGTTCTGGCCGCGGATGGCCTGTTGTCACCCGGGAGTCCGACCATACGCTCATCCACGACCGAAGTGACAGGTGTCACACGCTGAGTTTCGGTGCGAAGCGGGTCACCGGTGCGTCTGTCCTGCGCACCTGTGCGTGCGCCGGAGCTTTTGCCCGAGTTCCCACCGAGTTCTAAGGAGCAGACAAATGAAGACCAAAGCAGCGATCCTCGAGGATGTCGGCGCCGAATGGAAGATCGACGACGTCGAGCTGGGCGAGCCGGTTGCGGGGGAGGTACAGGTCAAACTGGCAGCGTCTGGCCTCTGCCACTCCGACGCACATCTGCAGAGCGGCTCCAGCCCGGTGCCGTTCATGCCCGTCCTAGGCGGCCACGAAGGAGCGGGGGTCATCACCAAGGTCGGGCCGGGTGTCACCGGGCTGGAGGAGGGCGATCACGTCGTTTTGGCGTTCATCCCCGCCTGTGGCACGTGTCCGGCGTGTGCCACCGGTCGGCAGAACCTGTGCGACGAAGGCGCGGGACTGCTGTCGGGTCAGGCCATCTCGGACAAGAGCTACCGGGTCAGCCGCAACGGGCAGCCGGTGCTACAGATGTGCCTGCTGGGCACGTTCGCGCCCTATGTCACGGTCCACCAGGCGTCGGTCGTCAAGATCGAGAAGGACATCCCGTTGGACAAGGCGGCGTTGCTGGGCTGTGGTGTCTCGACGGGGTGGGGCTCGGCGACCGAGATCGGCGACACCCGCCCCGGCGACGTCGTCGTGGTGATGGGCGTCGGCGGCGTCGGGATCAACGCCGTCCAGGGCGCCGCGTTCGCCGGTGCCCGCTACGTCATCGCCATCGACCCGGTCGAGTTCAAACAGAAGAAGGCCATGGAGTTCGGTGCGACACACACCTACTCCACGGTGGACGAGGCGATCGCCGAGCTGCCGGACCTCACCTGGGGGCACATGGCCGACGTCGTGATCATCACCGTCGGGGTGATCTCCGGTGAGCACGTCCAGCAGGCCCTGGGACTGACCGCCAAGGGCGGGCAGGTCGTGGTCACCGGCATGGGCGATTTCCAGGACGGGCAGGTCGATCTCAATCTGTTCGAGTTGACCTTGCTGCAGAAGCGGGTGCAGGGGGCCATCTTCGGCGGGGTCGGTCCGCGCACGCAGATCCCCAAGCTGTTGCACCTGTATCGGACCGGACACCTCAAGCTCGACGAGCTCGTGACCACGACGTATCGGCTCGAGGACATCAATCAGGGCTATCGCGACATGGCCGAGGGCAAGAACCTGCGCGGAGTCGTCGTCTACACCGATCAGGACTACTGAGGAGAACCACATGCGGACACACAAGGACCACTACATCAACGGCCAATGGGTTCCCGCGACGGGAAGTTCGCTGCTGCCGGTGACCAACCCCGCGACCGACGAGATCATCGCTGAGGTCGGGGCCGGCTCCGCCGACGACGTCGACCGCGCCGTCGCCGCCGCGCGTGCGGCATTCGACAGCTGGGCGGCCACGCCGGTGTCCGAGCGCGCCCGCTACCTCGGTGCCATCGCACAAGGACTCACCGAGCGGGCCGATGAACTGGCAGAAGTGATCTCCAGCGAGATGGGCTCACCCCTCTCGTTCGCTCGGGCCGCTCAGGTTCCGTTGCCGATCAACAGCTTTGCCCAATCGGCCACGATCGTCACCGAGTTCGAATTCGAACAGAGCTACCGGGGCTCGACGATCGTCCGCGAACCCTACGGCGTCATCGGAGCGATCACGCCGTGGAACTACCCGCTGCATCAGATCGCCCTCAAAGCCGCCTACGGCATGGCCGCGGGCAACACCGTCGTCGTGAAACCGAGTGAGAACACTCCGCTCAACGCGATCATTCTCGCCGAGATCGTCGAGGCGGCTGGCCTTCCGGCCGGTGTCTTCAACGTCGTGTTCGGCACCGGACCCGAGGTGGGGGAGGCGATCGCGTCTCATCCCGACGTCGACCTGGTGAGCTTCACCGGATCCACCCGCGCCGGACGGCGAGTGAGCGAACTGGCATCGGGGACCGTGAAGCGGGTCTCCCTCGAGCTCGGCGGCAAGAGCCCCAACATCCTGCTCGACGATGCCGACCTGAACGCCGCGGTGCCGGCCGCCGTGCAGGCGGCGATGATCAACTCCGGCCAGACGTGTTCGGCATTGACCCGCCTGCTGGTGCCCCGCGCCAAGCTGGCCGAGGTCGAGGGCATAGCCAAGGCGGTCACCGAATCGATCACGGTGGGTGACCCGACGGACGAGACCACCGTCCTGGGCCCGTTGTCCTCGCGCACCCAGCAGGAACGCGTGCTCGGCTACATCCGTAAGGGCATCGACGAGGGCGCCCGGGTGGTGACCGGCGGCCAGACCGAGCCCGCGGAGGGCGGGGGTGCCTACCTGTCGCCGACGGTGTTCTCCGATGTCACACCGGAGATGACGATCCACCGCGAGGAGATCTTCGGCCCGGTATTGGCGATCGAGCCGTACGACACCGAGGAGGAGGCCGTCGCGATCGCCAACGACACGATCTACGGACTGGCCGGTGGGGTGTGGTCGGGCTCGACGGAGCGCGCCCAGCAGGTCGCGCGCAAGATCCGCGCCGGCCAGATCGCCGTCAACGACGCCGGGATGAATCTCGACGCGCCTTTCGGCGGGTACAAGCAGTCCGGAATCGGCCGCGAGGCAGGACAATTCGGGCTTGAGGAGTTTCTGGAAGTGAAGTCGATCCAAGGCTGACGACCATGGGGCATCGGGCGCCCGGCGAATCGCCGATTCGCCCTCGGAACACCGGCAGCCCGACCTACTGTGTGGTCGAGGCCACAATTCCGGGGTGCCCGATGGCCCCACACTTTCACGACAGGGGAACAGACGAGGATGACTGCCACCGCCAGCGGACAGACCAGCGAACTGACCACCGAGCCGATCCGTTCACGGCGTAACCATTGGAACAACCAGATCCGCCGACACTCGTTCATGGTGCCCGATCAGGTCGCGGTGAAGTACCTCGACCGGGCGACCACGTGGCGGCAACTCGAGGAACGAACCCACGCGTTTGCGGCCGCCCTGCACCGGCGCGGCGTCCGATTCGGGGATCGCGTGCTCATGGCGATGCTGAATCGCACGGAGTACATCGAGGCTGTTCTCGGTGCCAACCTGATCGGCGCGATCCCGGTACCGGTGAACATCCGGATGAGCCCGGCCGAGGTCGCGTTCTTGCTGACCGACAGCGGTTCGAAGATGGTGGTGACCGAGGCGATGCTGGCGCCGCTGATCGACGCTGCCGTCGCGTCGGCCGGGGGCGTCGAGGGCATCATCGTGGTCGATCGGCCGGCCGACTCCGACCACCTCGACTATGCGGCGCTGCTGACCGAGGACCCGTCGGATCTGCCCGAGATCGATGTACCCGAGGATGCCGTGGCCCTCATCATGTACACCTCTGGCACAACCGGTAAACCCAAGGGCGCCATGTTGACTCACCAGAACCTCCAGGCGCAGGCGATGACGGTGATCGCCACGTCGGGGGAGAGCGGCGAGGATGACGTCGCATCCGTGGTGCCGCCCATCTTCCACATCGCGGGAGTCGCGGCGTTCGCGCCGGTCTTCTATCGCGGTGTCCGATCGGTGATCCACCCGTTGGGCGCCTTCGATCCCGACGACATGCTGGACACGCTGGAACGCGAGGGGACGACTTCGGTGTTCATGGTGCCCGCCCAGTGGCAGGCGGTATGTGCCGCGCAGCAGGCGCGTCCGCGCGATCTCAAACTGCGGACCATCAGTTGGGGCGCCGCGCCTGCGTCGGACACGGTCCTCAACGCGATGAACCAGAACTTCCCACAAGCGATGAACATGACCGCTTTCGGACAGACAGAGATGTCGCCGATCACCTGCATCCTCGAAGGCAAGGACGCGCTGCGCAAGATCGGTTCGGTCGGCAAGGTTGTGCCGGCGGTGACCGCACGCATCGTCGATCCCATGATGAATGACGTCAAGCGCGGCGAGGTCGGTGAGATCGTCTACCGCGGACCCAACATGATGAAGGGGTACTGGCAGAATCCGCAGGGCACCGCGGATGCGTTCCGCGGTGGTTGGTTCCACTCCGGCGACCTGGTGCGCGAGGACGAGGAGGGCTTCCTCTACGTCGTCGACCGTGCGAAGGACATGATCATCTCCGGCGGTGAGAACGTCTACTGCGCCGAGGTGGAGAACGTGTTGTTCTCCCATCCCAAGATCACCGAGGCCGCGGTGATCGGGCGCGCCCACGAGAAGTGGGGAGAGGTGCCGGTCGCAGTGGTGGTGCTCGCCGAAGGCGTCGACGACCTGACGTTGGCCGAACTCGAGCCGTTTCTCAACGAGAGCCTGGCCCGCTTCAAACAGCCCAAGGACCTCGTCATCATCGACGAACTGCCACGCAACGCCGGCGGCAAGGTGGTCAAGCCGAAGCTGCGCGATGCCTATGGCAGCAAGGACGAAGGTCTCGCGCACTGAGCGGATGATCGTCGCGGCGACTGCCCTTCGTGACGGCATCCGCAAGCTCCGGCCTCCTCAGGGACCAGCGGCCCGACCCCTGAGGAGCGAGCTTGCGAGCGTCACGAAGGGGGGTCTACTTCGCGTAGTCGTAGAAGCCCTTACCGCTCTTCTTGCCGAGGTAGCCGGCCTCCACCATGCGCTGCAGCAGCGGCGGCGGCGCGAGGTGCGGCTCGCGGAATTCCTGATAGAGCGACTCGGTGACGTCGAGGATCACGTCGAGGCCGATGGTGTCGGTCAGGGTCAACGGCCCCATCGGGTGGGCACACCCGTTGATCATCCCGGTGTCGATGTCCTCTTTGGACGCATAACCGCTCTCGTACATTCGGATGGCGCTCACCAGGTAGGGGACGAGCAGCGCGTTGACGACGAAGCCGCCGCGGTCACCGGCCTGGATGGTCTTCTTGCCCAGATGGTCGCGCGCGTAGGCGGTGACCGTCTCGACCGCCTGCGGCGAGCTCGCGAGGCTGCTGATGATCTCCACCAGCGGCATCACCGGGACCGGGTTGAAGAAGTGCACACCGACCACGCGCGAGGGATCGGCGACGTCCTTGGCGACCCGGATGATCGGGATCGACGAGGTGTTGGTCGCCAGGATCGCCTCGGGTGCGGTCACCTTGTCGAGTTCGGCGAAGAACCCGACCTTGAGCGATTCGACCTCCGGTAGAGCCTCGATGACGAGTTCGCGATCACCGAAGTCCTTGACCGCCGTGGTGAGACGTAGCCGGTCGAGGGCCTGCTGCGCGTCGTCTTCGCTGATCTTGCCCTTTGCCACGCCACGTGCGAGCGACTTGTCGATGCGCGCACGGGCGGCGTCGGCCGCGGCGTCGTCGCGTTCGAGGACGAGGACGTCATCACCGGCGCGGATCGCGACCTCGGCGATCCCGGCGCCCATGGTGCCGCCGCCGACCACTCCCAGCTGTGTCATGCATTCTCTCCAGATCTCGAGGACGGGTCGTGGTCAGGATAGACGTGGCGACCGGGACGACCACATCGGCGATCAACCGACCACCCGGCAAGAAATGTGAGCAATCCCTCATCTTTGGCATTGATCCGACGCTCAACGAGTTCACGTTCGCCGGGATTCCCGCCGCTGCGGGCCTGTTTTCGGTGCGGCGGCGGTCCGGTTCGGCGTCCCACGGGCGACGTGTTCGCCCGGTCTGCCACGCGGACTCACGCAACGTACTCGCGCGTAGGGAATCGATTCGCAACAATCGAGCGGTGTCCGTCGCCGATGTACCCGAAACGTCGGCCGGAGCCACCCGACCTGGTAATCGTCACGACCCGCTCGGCGGGGAGCGCGACACCCGCGCGGACCGACCGACACGACCACAGAGAAGGGAGTCGGTGATGTTCACTCGCATTGCCATCGTGAACCGGGGAGAGTCCGCGATGCGGCTCATCCACGCCGTGCGCGGACTGTCCGCCGAGACCGGACAGCCGATCGAGGTGATCGCCCTGCACACCGACGTCGACCGCAACGCCTCATTCGTGCGGGCAGCTGACGTCACCTACGATTTGGGCCCGGCCGCGTCGCGCCCCTATCTCAATCTCAAGATCCTCGAACGTGCGCTACTCGAGACCGGCGCCGAAGCCGCCTGGGTCGGGTGGGGCTTCGTCGCCGAGGACCCGTTGTTCGCCGAACTCTGCGAACGCATCGGCGTGACCTTCGTCGGACCGTCTGCCGAGGCGATGCGCAAACTCGGCGACAAGATCGGCGCCAAGCTCATCGCCGAAGAGGTCGGTGTGCCCGTCGCGGCATGGAGCCGTGGTGGCGTCGACACCCTCGACGATGCGGTGGCCGCGGCGGCCGATATCGGCTACCCGCTGATGCTGAAGGCCACGGCCGGCGGTGGCGGCCGTGGTATTCGCAAGGTGACCAGCGATGCCGAACTCCGCGATGCCTACACCCGCACCCGCGACGAGGCCGAGCGCGCCTTCGGCAGCGGTGTGGTGTTCTTGGAACGCCTGGTCACCGGTGCACGCCACGTCGAGGTCCAGGTGATCGCCGACGGCCAGGGCACGGCGTGGGCGTTGGGCGTGCGTGACTGTTCGGTGCAGCGACGCAACCAGAAGATCATCGAGGAATCGGCGTCACCGGTGCTGCCCGCCGACCAGGTCGCCAATCTCAAGGCCTCCGCTGAGCGTCTCGCCGTCGCCGTCGGCTATCGCGGCGCGGCCACGGTGGAGTTCCTCTACCACCCGGGCGAGAACCTGCTGGCCTTCCTCGAGGTCAACACCCGACTACAGGTCGAGCACCCGATCACCGAGACCACCACCGGTTTCGACCTGGTCCGCGCCCAACTGCACGTGGCCTCCGGTGGCCGCCTGGAGGGCGAGCCGCCGGTCGAACGGGGCCACGCCATCGAGGCCCGGCTCAACGCCGAAGATCCCGACCGCGACTTCGCGCCGGCACCCGGCCGCATCGCGCTGCTCGAATTGCCGGCCGGCCCCGGCATCCGTGTCGACACCGGCGTCAGCGAGGGCGACACGATTCCGGCGGACTTCGATTCGATGATCGCCAAGATCATCGCCTACGGACGTGACCGCGAGGAGGCGCTCGGCCGATTACGCCGCGCCATGCGTGAAACCCGGGTCATCATCGCCGGCGGCGCCACCAACAAGAGTTTCGTCCTCGAACTGCTCAGTCGACCCGAGGTGATCGACGGCAGCGCCGACACCGGCTGGATCGACCGCGTTCGCGCCGACGGCGGCCTGGTGGCCAACAGGCACTCGGCCATCGCACTGGCCGCCGCCGCCATCGATGCCTACGAGGAGGAGGAACTCGTCGAGCGGCAGCGCTTGCTGTCGACCGCGTCGGGTGGGCGCCCGCAGGTACAGCACGACAGTGGTCGTCCGCTGGATCTCAAACTGCGTGGTGTCGGCTACCGGGTGCGCGTCGCCCGCATCGGTGCACACCGCTTCCGGGTCGGGATCGAGGCAGGCGTCGAGACCCACACCGCCGATGTCGACCTCGAACGCTTCGACGATCACACCGCCCAGATGGTGGTCAACCATGTCCGGTACCGCTTGGTCACCGACACTCACGGACCCATCCACCTCGTCGACGTCGACGGCGTCACCCACCGGGTGAGTCGCGACGAAGGCGGTGTCCTGCGATCACCGGCGCCGGCCCTGGTGGTGGCCACACCGCTGGAGGTCGGAGCCGAGGTCGAGGCCGGCGCGCCGGTGCTGGTGCTGGAGAGCATGAAGATGGAGACGGTGCTACGTGCCCCGGTGCGCTCCCGACTCAAGGAGTCCATGGTCTCGGTCGGCACCCAGGTCGAGACCGGCGCGACCCTGTTGCGTCTGGAGCCACTAGCCGACGACGACGACGACGCCGAGGCGGCCGAGGAGACCACCGAAGCGGTCGACCTCGAACTGCCCGCGCAGCGCACCGATGTGCAGGCGCACGAGCGCACCACTCGCACGCAGGAGGATCTCCGCAGTCAGCTACTGGGCTTCGACGTCGACCCGCACGATCGGACGCGCCTGCTCAACGATTACCTCGCCGTCCGCCACGACGCGATGGAGAGCGGCCGCCGCCCGCTGGCCGACGAGCTGGAACTGATCACCGTGTTCGCCGATCTGGCCGAGCTCAGCCAGAATCGTCCGTCCGGCGAGGTGCTGGGTGTCGAACACGTCCACAGCGCCCGCGAGAACTTCCACACGTACCTGCAGAGCCTCGACGTCGAACGGGACGGGCTCCCGGAGACCTTCCACACCCAGCTCGGTCGGGCACTTGGCCACTACGGGGTGCCCGATCTCGAGCGCAGCCCGGAGTTGGAGGCCGCGGTCTTCCGGATCTTCCTGGCGCTGCAGAACCCGGCCGACTCGGTCACCGTGATCAGCACACTCCTGCGCGAGTGGCTGCGCGAACCCACACCGCGCGACGAACTCCAGGACGCTGTTGGCAGCGCGCTGGACCGTCTGGTCGCAGCGACGCAGGTACGCTTCCCGGCCATCGCCGATCTGGCCCGCGGTGTCATCTACGCCTGGTACGGCCAACCGTTGCTGCGCCGGGATAGGGCCCGGGTGTACAACAACGTGCGCAAGCAGTTGCGCTACCTCGACGAGAACCCGACGGCGACCGACCGCGCCGAGCGGATCGCGGACATGGTGCGCAGCACCGAGCCGCTGGTCCGGCTGCTCGGTCAGCGCATCGTGCGGGGCAACCTCGACAATTCGGTGATGCTCGAGGTGCTGACGCGGCGCTACTACGGCAACAAGGGGCTCAGCGACATCCGCATCCAGCCCTCCGGTGGCGCGAGCTTCGTGGTCGCCGAACGCCACGGCGCGAATCTCGTGTCGGCGGCGGTCGGGTTCGACGATTTGCCCGCAACCATGGACGGTCTCGCCGAGCTCGCCCGCGACACCGCGTCGGTCGACGCCGACATCTACCTGAGCTGGGAACAGCAGCCGGACGCCTTCGATGCGATGGCCGCCACGCTGCACGAGATCATCTCCGCCACAGCGATGCCCACCCAGGTCCACCGGATCACGGTGACTGTCGCGGGCAGCGGCGACGCTCGGATGCACAACCACTTCACCTTCCGACCGTCGGCAACCGGCATGTCGGAGGAACGCCTCATTCGGGGACTGCACCCGTACATCGCGCAGCGCATGCAGATGGAACGGCTACGCAAGTTCGACCTCACCCAGTTGCCGTCGTCCGATGACGAAGAGGTCTACCTGTTCCGGTGTGTGGCCAAGGAGAACCCCGCCGACGAGCGGCTGATCGCCTTCGCTCAGGTGCGTGACCTGACCGCCATGCGCGAGCACGACGGGCGGCTGCTGACCCTGCCGACCGCGGAGACCACGCTGGCCTCGTGTGTCGATTCGATCCGGCGGGCCCAGCGTGGGTCGCGTTTGACGTCGTCCACCAATCGGATCGTCATGTACGTGTGGCCGCCGATCGACGCACTCGACGACGACCTGAACACGATCGCCGACTACTTCCGAGGCGCGGCCACCGGAGTCGGGCTCGAAGAGGTGCTGCTCATTGCACGGCGGCGCGAGCGCGACACAGGCGAGCTGACCAAGGTCGCCATCCGCTTCTCGGTCAACGCCACCGGTGGATTCGACGTCGCGGTCGGCGAGCCGGCCGACGAACCGATCGAACCGGTCGACGAGTACCGGCAGAAGGTGCTGCGGGCAGCCAAACGCAACACCGTCTACCCGTACGAGTTGGCCGGTCTGCTCGGTGACTTCGCCGAATACGACCTCGACGCAGAGCAGCGACTGGTGCCCGTGGATCGTCCGCGCGGGCGCAACAGCGCAGCGATGGTGGCGGGTGTGGTCACCACCGCCACCGAGAAGCATCCGGACGGCGTGACGCGGGTGGTGTTGCTCGGCGACCCCACGAAATCCCTGGGTGCGCTGTCGGAGCCGGAGTGTGCGCGGGTCATCGCCGCACTGGATCTGGCTGAGCAGATGCAGGTCCCGCTCGAGTGGTACGCGCTGTCGTCGGGCGCGCGTATTTCGATGGACTCGGGCACCGAGAACATGGACTGGGTGGCGCGGGCACTCAAACGTGTCGTTGAATACACCCAGGCAGGTGGGGAGATCAACATCGTCGTCGCCGGTATCAACGTCGGTGCGCAGCCGTACTGGAATGCCGAGGCGACGATGCTCATGCACACCAAGGGCATTCTGGTGATGACCCCGGACTCGGCGATGGTGCTGACCGGCAAGCAGTCGTTGGACTTCTCCGGCGGTGTTTCGGCCGAGGACAACTTCGGCATCGGTGGCTACGACCGCGTGATGGGCCCCAACGGGCAGGCGCAGTACTGGGCACCGAACCTCGGCGCAGCGCGCGATGTGTTGATGTCGCATTACGACCACACCTACGTCGCACCGGGCGAGCAGTCGCCGCGGCGCGCTGTCACCAGCGACCCCAGCGACCGCGACGTTTCCGACTTCCCGCATGTATTGGCCGGCAGCGACTTCACCACGGTCGGACAGATCTTCTCGGCCGAGAGCAACCCGGATCGCAAGAAGCCCTTCGACATCCGAACCGTCATGCGCGCCCTCGCCGACCAGGACCATCCGGTACTCGAACGGTGGGCAGGCATGGCCGACGCCGAGACCGCCGTGGTCTGCGACGTGCATCTGGGCGGCATCCCGGTGTGCCTGTTGGGTATCGAGTCGCGTGAGGTGCAGCGTCGCGGGTACAAGCCCACCGACGGTCCCGACACCTACACTGCCGGAACGCTGTTCCCACAATCATCGAAGAAGGCGGCGCGGGCGATCAACGTGGCCAGCGGCAATCGGCCGTTGGTGGTGCTGGCCAACCTGTCCGGATTCGACGGGTCACCAGAGTCGATGCGCAAACTGCAGTTGGAGTACGGCGCCGAGATCGGGAGGGCCATCGTCAACTTCCGCGGTCCGATCGTGTTCTGCGTAATCTCGCGCTATCACGGTGGTGCCTTCGTGGTGTTCTCCAAGGCACTCAATCCGAACATGACCGTCCTGGCCATCGACGGCTCCTTCGCGTCAGTGCTCGGTGGCGCCCCGGCGGCGGCTGTGGTGTTCGCCGGCGAGGTCGCCAAACGAGTGGGCGCCGATCCACGGGTGCGCGATCTGGAGTCACGGGCAGCCGAGGCCACCGGTCCCGACCGCTCCGCGCTCAACGCCGAAGTGGCCGACATTCGGCAATCGGTGCGGGCGGAGAAGATCAGTGAGATCGCGGCCGAATTCGACAAGGTGCACAGCATCCGCCGTGCCGTCGAGGTAGGTTCGGTGGATGCGGTGATCCGCGCCGACGAGTTGCGCCCGCGCATCATCGGCGCCATCGAGGCCAGCCCGAACTGGTCGGCGCGGGGAGCGCACGCCGCGATGTCCTGAGGTGTGCCACCTGCCCCCTGAGGAACGAGGCGCTAGCCGAGTGTCACAAAGGGCTCCAACATAATTCAATAGGTGCGTGGCTATCGCGGCCACAACGAACCAGTGCCGGGTCAGGGGGAAATCCTCCGACCCGGCACTGGTTCGTATAGTTCACCCTTGACGAGACTTACAACGTAAGGGTACAGTCATCCAGACTTCAGCCATACACCGTAAGGTCGATTCGCCGCCCATCGATCGGAGTCACGCCATGACCGCACCGAGCACACCTCGCCACGAAACCTCCGTACGTTCGGCGGCCCGCTGGGCCGGACTGGGGTATCTGGCCATCTTCGCCCTGGCCATGTTCGCCAACTTCTTCGTGCTGGAGCGCGTGTTCGATCCCGCCGATGCGCAGGCGACACTCGACGGAGTCGCTGCGAACGGAGGCCTGCTGAGGTGGGGGATCATCGCGTTTGCGGCCGTGTTCCTCGTCGACATCGTCGTTGCGTGGGCTTTGTACGTGCTGTTCCGCCCGGTCCACCGAGATCTGTCCCTCCTCGCCGCATGGGCGCGGCTCACCTACACCGTGTTTCTCGGTGTCGGACTGGTCTTCGCGGTGGCCGCCCTGCTGATAGCGGAGAACTCCACCGAAGCGACGGCCGCGGACGTGCAGCTCGCAATGCGCTCGTTCGAGATGACGTGGCTGATCGGGTTGACCGCGTTCGGTGTCCACCTGATCGTGTTGGCCCGCCTGATGTCGGTTTCCGCCGGCGCACCCCGGTGGCTGACCGTTGCGCTCGCAGTGGCCGGTGTCGCCTACATCGTCGACACCGGTGCACACATCCTGCTGGCCGACTACGCGTCCTATGCCGACACCTTCCTGGTGATCGTCGCGGGGCCGTCAGTGGTCGGTGAACTCGGTCTGACCGTGTGGCTCCTGCGGATCGCCGCACATCGGACAGCCACGCCGGCGGCGACATCGCTCGAGGCCGAGCCGACCTCGACGACGGTTTCCTGACTCCGCAGCGCCTCACCGCGCGGCACCAGGCGCCCAGGGCCCTTGCGACATGTGGAGGGGCTCTGAGCGTGTGCAATCGTCCCGTTCCACCCTTGACATACAACCACTTAGTTGTATGTTTGAGAGGTGACCGACGAGGACGAGGAACGAGCAGACGCCCTCTTCCATGCGCTCTCCGACCGCACCCGTCGCGACATCATGCGTCGGGTGCTGGCAGGAGAGCATTCGGTCTCGGTGCTCGCGGCGAAGTACGACATGAGTTTCGCCGCGGTGCAGAAGCACGTCGCCGTGCTCGAACGAGCAGGACTGCTGGTCAAACGGCGCAGCGGCCGGGAACAGTTGGCATCCGGCGACGTGTCAGCGGTGCGCGCGGTATCGGACCTGTTGACCGACCTCGAACAGGTATGGCGGGGCCGAGTGGCGCGAATCGACGAACTGATCGAAACCGAAACACCATCGAAGGACTGAATCATGCCTGTCACCAATGTGTCTCACGACATCGACACCCGCACCCTGACCATCACGGCGGAGTTCGCCGCTCCGGTCGAGCGGATCTGGCAGATCTATGCCGATCCTCGTCAGCTGGAGAAGATCTGGGGTCCGCCGTCGTATCCGGCGACCTTCGTCGAGCACAGCCTGCAACCCGGAGCCCGCGTCACCTACTACATGACCAGTCCGGAAGGGGAGAAGTTCGCCGGTTATTGGGTGATCCAGACCGTCGACGAACCCACCGAGCTGACCTTCGACGACGGGTTCGCCGACGACGAATTCAATCCGGTCGAGTCATTGCCGGTCTCGAGAAACGTCTATCGATTCCGCGACGAGGACGGTCGTACGGTGGCCACCTACACCAGCACCTACGAAACCGCCGAGGGACTGCAGAAAGTCCTCGAGATGGGAATGGTCGAAGGTGCATCCAGCGCGATCAACCAGATCGACGCATTCGTGGCCGGCGCAGACAGGTAGTCACCGACGCGGGCGCGCGTCGAGGATCACCGCAGCGGTCGCCCTGACGGTTCGGTCCGGGTCCGTGGTCAACGCGACGAGCAGCCCGTCGGCCGTCGGGGAGTCAATCTCACCGAGCGCCTGAGTGATCCGCAGTCGTGATCCGGCGTCCGCCGCCGCCAGGGCATCTCCGAGGAGCCGGGCGGCGTCGGTGCAACCGTGAGCGCTGAGACAGCCCAGCGCCTCGGCCGCTTCGACATCGCGTCGCCCGGCGTTCACCATCGCGACCAACACCGACGCCCCGGCGGCATCGCCGCGCTGGGCCAGCGCGATGGCCGCGCGGTCGCGAACGTCGACATCGACGTCGTCGAGAGCGCTGCGCAATGGTGCCGTCGCTTCCGCGACGTCGATGCCCGAGATGGCCAGGACCGCACGGCGTCGGATGGTCACCTCGGTCGATCGGAGGCCGGTGACCAACCCGTCGAGGGAACGAACACCGGTGCGCGCCAGAGCCCAACGAAGAGCACCGGCGACATTCACGTCTGCCTCGGCGAGGACCGCGGCCACCAGATCGTCGACCGCGATCGCGATGTCGTCGGCGGGTGCGAGCACGGCCTGCTGACGTCGGGCACCGGAGTCGGACTCCAATGCGCGGGCCTGGGTGACGACACGTACGACGTCCGCCCAGTCGTTCGGTGCATGGTGTTGCACCCGTTCCAGGCGGGCCAGCAACTGGCGTTCGGCCTCGATCCGCTCGCGCGTCCGGGAGATCACGTCGTCGATGAGGTCGTCCGGGGAGAAATCTGGTTCGGCGAGAGCCTCTTTCACCTCCTCGAGCGTCAGCCCCAGCGTGCGCAGACTCTCCACGTGGAAGAGCCGGCGCACGTCGTCCGCCGAGTACTGGCGGTAGCCGCCAGTCGTGCGGCCGGTGGGGGCCACCAGCCCCAACCGGTGATAGTGGCGCAGCATCCGCGCACTGACACCGCAGCGCTGCGCCACCTCGCCGATCAGCATCTGCGCAGCCTACGCTTGCGCACCCACCGACACCCGGCGGGCTGCGTCGACCGACAGAACGAATGCCGAATCCGGATCACGGATCAGGCGTTCGGTTGACGCAGCGTGCGCGCGGACGTGCTCGTCCGCGTGGGATGCGGCGTCGGCCACGACCTGCTGCGCGGCCTCGCCCAGGGCCAACAACGCCCTCGACAGACTCAGTTGCAGCTGGTCATCTCCCCGCCCCAACTCGATGCCCAGCTGTGCGGCGAGTGCGCGTGCGTCGTCGTCATCGTGACCGTCGACCAACGAGACCGCGGCCCGCCAGGCGGTCCGTGCCACCTCGTCGTCGCGGTCGTGGATCATCGCGGCGACGTTCGAGAACACCTGTGGATCACCGATCTTGGACAGCGTATGCAGGGCCTGAGCGCGTGCGCGCGGATTGTCGGAGGTCAGCTCGCCGACAAGCCGGACGCGCACCGGTCCGGATGGCAACCTGCACAACGCCCACGTCATCATGTCGCGGACAAAGAAATCCGGCTCCACCCCGCTGCGCGCCACGAGGATGTCCAGAAATCGCTCGTCGGCACTCGTTCCCGCCGTCAGCGCAGCCTTCAGCCGCGTGGACGCGCTCGCAGCGTCAAACGCGCCGCTCACCTGGTGGTACTGGTCGTTCGTGATCATCACGATCACCTCCTTCACCGACCATCCAACAGGTTGTCACGGTGTCAAGGTCAAGCGTCGGCGTCACATGGACGTTCTCGGATACGATCCGCACAGACCAGCGCTCGTGTCGGGTGGCAGGAAGGCACACCATGGTGGACGCAACACTGAGCACCGACTACCTGGTCGTCGGTGCAGGCGCGATGGGGATGGCGTTCACCGACGCGCTGGTGGCTCATTCCGACGTACACGTCACCCTCGTCGATCGCCGGCACACGGCCGGCGGGCATTGGCTCGACGCTTACCCCTTCGTGCAACTGCATCAGGCGTCGGTCTTCTACGGGGTGGCATCCACAGTATTGGGCACCGGCGCCGTCCAGCAGGGCGGTCCGGAGCGGGGCTCGGCGAACGCGCTCGACAGTCCGAGATCGTCGCCTACTTCGACGACGTCGTGCGACGACTGGTCGCTTCGGGGCAGGTCACCTTTCTCCCGACCAGTGACCATCACTGTGCTGACGGCACCCAACTGGTCACGTCGCGGGTCTCCGGTCGCACGTGCTCGATCGATGTCCGCCGCCGGGTGGTGGATGCGACGTACTCCGCGCCGACGATCCCGGCCACCACTGCGGCCCCGTTCACCGTCGCCGACGATGTGCCGGTCATCCCGGTCGGCGAACTGGCACGACTGTCCGAGGCGCCCGGTCACTTCGTCATCGCGGGTGCGGGGAAGACGGCCACCGACGCCATCGTGTGGTTGCTCGGCCACGATGTCGATCCCGACCGCATCATGTGGGTCCGCCCGCGCGAACCGTGGATGTTGAATCGGTCTGTGGTGCAGCCCGATCCGCTGGTTGCACTGCGCTTGGCCACGGACATGATGACCGCTGCCGCGCAGGCCGCCTCCAGCGACGACCTGTTTGCGCGGCTCGAGGACGCCGGTGTGATGCTTCGGATCGACCAGGGAGTGATCCCGACGATGGCGAAGGCTCCGACGCTCGCCGAATGGGAACTGGACCTGCTGCGGACCATCGAACGGGTGGTGCGGCTCGGACACATCCGCGCGGTCACCGCGCACGAGATCGTTCTGGAGCGTGGGTCGGTGAACCTGCCGCCGGATTCCGTGGTGGTGCACTGCGCGGCGTCGGGCCTGCGTTATCCGCCACTCGTTCCGATCTTCGGCACCGACCGGATCCGACTGCAACCGATCCGGGCCGGCTTCCCGTGCTTCAACGCGGCCCTCGCCGGCTATGTCGCGGCCACCCGCGACGACGACCGCGAACGCAACCGGCTGTGTCCGCCGAATCGGCTGTCCGACAACCCGCGTGACTGGATTCACATGCAGTCACGCGGCAGCGTCGCCAGCCGGACCTTCACTGCCGAAACCGATATCGCCGCGTCGGCCGACCGATGCGCGCTGAACCCGTCGCGCATCGACCCGTCGGTGCGCGACACCCCGGAGATCCGTGCGGCACTCGCCCTGCTCGCCGAGTGCTCACCGGCCGGCCTGGATCGTCTGGCACGGCTGGGTGGCGGATCGGCGTGACGAGCCGTCTTCGGCCACAACGGATCCGTCAGTCCGGGTCGGCAAAGACCGGCGCGCGCCGCGCCATACCGGCATGCACCGCTTCGAGCTGATTGGGCGAACCCATCAGGCCCACTTGCAGCTCGCTCTCGAGTCTCAGTGCGGCCGCCGAATCTGCCCCCGACCACGTGCGGTCGTAGAGGTTCTTCGCGGCACGGATCGCGTGGGGCGACTTCGCCGCGATCTCGTGGGCGAGTTCGAGTGCCACGGTCAGCGGATCGGAGACAGCGCGCGTCACCAGCCCCATCGCCTGCGCCTCGGTTCCCGAGACGATCCGACCGGTGAAGGTCAGCTCCTTCGCAACATCCGCCGGGAGAAGCCGCGGGAGGGCCTGGGTGATACCCATGTCGGGGACCAGCCCCCACTTGATCTCCATGATCGACAGCCGGGCGTCGGGGGCCGAGTACCGGATGTCGGCACCGAGCGCGATCTGCAGCCCACCACCGAAACAGTTGCCGGTGATCGCCGCGATGACCGGGGCGGGTACCGACGCCCAGTCGACGGACACGCGCTGTGCCCGATTGGCGATGCTGTCGTCGTCGCGGTCCAGCAATGACGACGCACCACCGCCCTGACCGAGACTGGTGATGTCGAGTCCCGAACAAAAGCTCTTGCCGGCTCCGTGCACAACGACCGCACGCACCCGCCGCTCGTCGCGCAGAGTGGACGTGACCTCCAGCAGGGCGTCGAACATCGCCCCGTCGAGCGCATTGTGCTTGTCCGCCCGATTCAGGGTGACCTGCGCGACGCCGGCATCATCGATGGAGAGCGTGATCCTGTCTTCATTCATCGGCGCGATGCTACGGGGCCCGCCGAGGCGCGTGTGGCCAGACGCCCATATTGGCCGGGTGCGCAGGTTTGTGGCCCCGCAGACCCATGGTCGACCCGTAGGCTGGCACCCGTGACGGACACGACCTGGCATCTGACCGCGTCCTCGGGTTCGGTAACCGTGTACACCGATGTCGCCGGTCGTGCGGCCCGTGCCGGCCACCGCCTGATCATCGAGATGCGCGAGTGGTCGGCCGACGTCACCTGGGCGGCCGGGGTGCCGGCCGGGCTCGAGGCGGTCGTGCTGGTCGACTCGCTCACGGTCGTCTCCGGCACCGGCGGACTGACGCCAATGACGGGCGCCGAGCGAGCGGTGGCCCGGGTCAATGCGCTGAAGTCGTTGGAAGCGGACAAGTTCGGCGAGATCAATTTTGTCGCGGAGGCGATCACCGCGACCGATGAGGGTTTCCGTGCCCACGGGACCCTAACCGTCCACGGAAGACGCCGCGCCCAGGCCGTCGAACTGCTGGTCACGGAGACCGATGATCGATGGGACATCAGGTCGGAGACCATCCTCGCGCAGACCGACTTCGGCGTGCGCCCATACTCTCTGATGATGGGTTCACTCAAGGTCGCCGACGAGGTCCAGGTGATCATCGACGTGTCCTACACCAAGGAGTGTGATGTCTCGCAGTAGCCGCGGCGTCATCGGGCACTGACCGAGATCGTCTGGCTCAGTGTGTGGGTGCCGCCGGCCGGCACGACGATCGAGTCCGGACCGGCGTTGGCCGCCTCGACACACAGAAACTCATGCCAGTGCGGACCGACGTCGGTCATACCCGCAGCGCCGTACTCACCGGGGTTCCACACGACCGCGCTCCGACCACCGCGCACGGTCACCTCGATCACCCGTCCCAGCCCGGGATCTATGAGCCGGTACCGCCCGCCCGCTGCGGGGTAAACCCGGTCGCTACGCGGGTCATCGCCAGGTAGCACCCAATCGCCTTGCTGAGCATGCGATCTCATACCATCGAACTTGTCGAGGTAGCTCAGCCCGTCCAGGCCGCCGACCCGTACCGACCCGACGTCTGCCACCCGGAAGTAGTTGTGGAAGGCCTCGGTCATCGTCACCGGTTCGGAACTCGGATTGTGCGTGCGTAGTTCATGTTCCAGGGCGGCACCCACTCGCACGGTCAGCTGCGCCTGCAGAAGTGTTTCGGGGATCTCCTGCGGTGCCAATACGAGCTCGACACCCTCGGATCCGTTTGCCCGCCCACCGATCACATCCCACCGCGCGGTGCGGGCGTATCCGTGTGACGGCGCATCGTCGGGCTGTCCCTCGCGCGCGAAGTACGGCCAACACAGTGGCACGCCGCCTCGAATCGGGGTGGGCGGTGCGGCGAGCAGGGGAGACAGCCAGATGACGTCGGCGGTAGCGTCCGCCGGGAGGAATGACACGACCTGCCCACCGAACAGGGAGATCACGGCGACCGCCTGCGGTGTCTCCACCACGACCGCGTCGAGCCCGTGGAAAGTGTCGTACCGTACGCCGCCGATGTCGTCAGATGTCGTCACATTCCCAGAATGTCACAGCGTGCCACACCACAGTGCGGCGTAACCGGGTCGAGTCGTCTCCGCCGCGCCGAACTCACGTCACGGTTCCTCCGGCGGCGAGTCGTCGTGGGATCGCGCGTCGTCACGCTCGTGCCGACCGAACTTCACATCGATCTCCTGGAATCCTTTGTGGCGCTGCGCCTGCGCTTGTGCCTGATACGCGGCTCGATCACCCCGGGTCAGTACCACGTTGTCGGTGAACGGCGTCAACAGCGACCGCGGGTACAGGCGATCCACGCGCACTGCGTTGATCTCCATGCACACCACGGCCATCACCGATGCCAGGTACAGAAAGGCGAGCAGACCCAGCACAACGGCGAACACCCCGTTGGTGGCGCTGGCGTTTGCGATGACGCGTTGGACGAACACGCTGCCAAAGGTCTGCAACGCCTGCCATGCGATCGCGGCGACGATCGCGCCGGGCAGCACGTCACGAACACTCACGTCGCGGGCGGTGCCGAACCGGAATCCGACCACGAAGACCCCCGCATACAGGATCACCGGCCCCACGATCGCCAGCACACGACCGTTACCGACGAGGTCGATGGACGCAATGACACCGTTGAGGACGGTCAGTCCGATGACCGCCAGCCCCACCGTCGACAGCAACATCGCACCCTTGAGTCGCGCCTGGATCGGATTGGGTCGTTCGTTGCGCGGCACCGCCCACACGATGTTCATCGCATTCTGGATGGCGACGGACACCCCGAGCGCACCATAGATCGCACTCACCACACCGATGGTCACCGCGGTCGCCGACCCGCTGAGTTGGCCCTGCTCGCCCAGCTGTTCACCGACCACCGGGATCTGCGAGAGCGCCGAATCGACGATCTGCCTCTGGAGTTCAGGATTGCCCTCGAGGACATAACCGAGCACCGAGGTGAACACCAGCATCAGCGGGAACAGCGAGATGAAGCCGTAGTAGGTGATCAGTGCGGCAAGGTAGCCGCCCTGATCGTCGAAGAATTTGTACGCGACAGCGAGGGGATACCCCGTCTTGGGGTAGCGACGCTGGAAGCCGTCGATGCGCGCCGCCACCGACACCCTGCGCCACCTTTCGTCGAACCCAGAGACCTGATCCGGTCGGCTGGTTCGTTACGCCGGGCGGCTCCGCTGCGGTGAGTGTATGTCCTTCACTATGCCGACGCACGGCACACGCCGAGTGTCTCGGGTAGAGCCGATCAACGCCTGACCGCACCTCCCGAGTCGTGCGCCGGTGCGGCTGCCGATGTGTGAACTCGATGAGCAGGTGGGCCGCCAGCTCCAGCTTCTCGCATGAACCCCAAGGCGCCTGCGACTTCGCACGCGTCGCTTATCACTTGTTGCAGCATCACTGTCAAGCGCGATCGCCGGCGTCACGCCAATGCACCGACCAAGAAATCGACTTCGTCTGCGAGCGCCTTCTGCTGCCACGGACCGAGATACACATCGAAGTGGTCGACGGGATACTCCAGCACGGTGGTTGGGCCGCCGGCGCGACGGGCCGCCCTGCGGGCGGCGTGTGGGGGAGCCACTCGGTCCTCGCTGCCGATCTGCACGAGCGTCGGACAGGTGATCTTCGGCGCGTGTGTGACCGGCCGGTTGAACGCAACCTCCAGCGAGGTTCGCGCACACACCTCATTGCGCCAAGTGGGGCCACCGATGGCCTCATAACCCTCCAGCGCGCCGGGAGCGGCGAGCACAGCGAGCGAGCCCGGCTGCGCAGCCAGCGGGATCTGATGCGGCGAGCCGCCGGTCAGCGTCTGAAGCACGTCCCGCAGTCCGTGGCCGATCAGCTTGAGCGGCGCAACCGGTCCGGCGCAGCGAGCGATCTGCCACACCGCCGCCGCGCCGTCAGGTGCAGGCACGAGTGACACCACCGCGGCGACCCGCGGGTCGACTGCCGCGACGGCAAGGACGTGGCCACCTGAGTAGGAGGTGCCCCAGAGCGCGATCCGGTCGGGGTCGACACTCCGCAGCCGGCGGGCCGCGTCGACGGCGGCGTGGTAGTCCTGACGCTGCCTCCGGTAGGACACGGCTTGGCGAGGTGTGCCGTCGGACGCGCCGAAGCCGCGGTAGTCGAATACGAGCGAGTCGATGCCGGCGTCGGCGAAACCCTCCGCGAAATCGAGCAAGGCGGTGTCACGCGTTCCGCCGAAGCCGTGTCCGATCACCACACACGGCCGCCTCCCTTTCCTGGCGAGGCCATCGGAGGTGGCTCGCACATGCCATGCGGCACAGCGCACCCCATGGCTGGTGAACGTGATGTCGGAACGCAGGGCACTCATGATGCGACAGCGGCGGTCTCGAGCCGAGTCGACTCGAACTTCAGCGCGGGGTCGGCGACCGGGCCGTGCTCGAGACGCTCGATGTCGGCCTCGTAAGCCATCTTGACGGTCCACGGTCCGGCGGTTCCGGCCTTCGGAAACGTCCCGATACGGCGCTGCACGTACCCCGAGCTCATGTCGAGCAGCGGAGTACGCTCCATCGTCGAGTCGGTCAGCACGGGGGTCACGACGTCCATACCGTGCTCGTCCATGTGAGCGAGGAGCCGCATCATGTGGGTGCAGATGAGGTCCACCTTCAAGGTCCAGGCGATGTTGGTGTATCCGATCGCGAACACGAAATTGGGGACACCACTGAGCATCATCGCCTTGTACACGACCGTGTCGGACACATCGACCTGCTCGCCGTCGACGCTCAGGTCGATGCCGCCGAACGGCATGATGTCGAGACCGGTGGCGGTGACGATGATGTCGGCATCGAGGTGCTGTCCCGATGTCAGCGCGATGCCGGTCTCGGTGAAGGCATCGATGTGGTCGGTGACCACCGAGGCCTTACCGGATGAGATCGCAGTGAACAGATCACCGTTGGGCACCATGCACAGTCGCTGATCCCACGGGTCGTAGCTCGGGTTGAAATGTGTGTCGACGTCGTAGCCCTTGGGTAGGCGCCGCTTCACGTCGGCCATCAGCAGCTTGCGAACGACCTTCGGCGCGCGCTTGCTCGCCTTGAAGATGCCCCGGTTGAGTGCGATGTTCTTGCGCCGGATGATTCGGTAGGCCTTGTCGGGCCCGACCAGCTTGTTCATCGTGTTCGCGATCACGTCTTCGCCGGGCAGGGACAGGACATAACTCGGGGAGCGCTGCAACATCGTGACGTGGGCGGCCTGTGCGGCCATCGCCGGGATCAGGGTGACCGCGGTGGCGCCGCTGCCGATCACCACCACCTTCTTACCTGTGTAATCGAGATCGTCGGGCCAGTGCTGGGGGTGGATGACCTGGCCGCGGAAGGTGTCACGGCCCGGGAACTCAGGTGTGTAGCCCGCCTCGTAGTTGTAGTAACCGGTCCCGGAGTAGATGAATCGCGCTGTGTACGTGATGGGGTCGCCGGTCTCGGCGTCGGTGGTGCGGATCGTCCAACGTCCGGTAACCGAGTCGAAGTCGGCGCCGTCAACCTTGGCGTTGTAGCGGATGTGCGCGCGGATGCCGTTCTCGTCGACGGCCTCGTTCAGGTAATCGAGAATGACGTGCGCGTCGGCGATGGACTGTCGGTGTGTCCACGGCTTGAAACCGAATCCGAAGGATGGCATGTCCGAATCGGAGCGGATGCCGGGGTACCGGAAGAGGTCCCAGGTACCACCGAGTGCCGAACGACCCTCGAGGATCGCAAACGACGTGGACGGACGCTTTGTCTTGAGATGGTAGGCGGCTCCGATGCCGGAGATACCGGCGCCGATGATGACGACGTCAAAGTCGGTGTCGGTGTCGGTGTCGGTGGGCGGTGTGGTGGGGACCATCGCAAGGCTCCTTTGTGATCTCCGTCGATCGTGACCGTCATCACGGTATGGGAACCAAGGACCGCGATCTATGGTGGTTCACACATTGATTGCGTCCCTCTATGGAAGATCCGACATATGCTGGGTTGATGGCTGATGTCGACGTCTCACTGATCAGCGACATCGCCGGGCGCATGCTCGAGGAACTCGACGATCTGGTCGACGCGATGAATGAGTCCGTTTCCGAGATCGTGCCCAGTCTCGCCGCAGATCGTGCCATCACCGAGGAGATGTCTGCGAGCAATCGGGCCAACATCGAGAATGTACTGCGAAACCTGCGTGACGACCCGAGCGGCCCACTGCCGGACACACCGCCGACCGAGGCTCGCGAGATCCTGCGCACAGTTGTGCGCCGTGGGCTGGAGCTCGATGTGATGTTTCAGTCGTACCGGCGAGGACAGACCGCGGTGTGGCAGCGTTTCATGCAGATCGCGCCGATGGTCGTGCCCCCGGGCCCGGAACTCGTCGCCGTCATCGAGCGATTCGCCGAGGCGATGTTCACCTATGTCGACCGGGTCCTGCTCGATCTGGTGGCCGAGGCGCAACGACTGCGCGAAGAGATGCTCGGGGGCGCACTCGCCCGGCGGACCGAGACCGTCCGGCTGATCTTGGACGGCGCACCGATCGACGAGCGGGTCGCGACGGGACGGCTGGGCTACGAGGTCGCACGTGACCACACCGCAGTGGTGTTGTGGCTCGACGATCCGGTCGGCGATGACGGCACCCTGGAATCGGTTGCGGCATCTCTGGCCCGTGCCTTGGGGGCTCGACCACCGCTGAACATCTCCGCAGGCGTTCGCACGATGTGGGCGTGGTTACCGAGGGAAGGCGACGCAACCGTCGATCGCCTCCGCGATGCGGCAAATGCGGCACCCACGGGCGTACGAGTTGCCGTCGGGCCCACCCGTTGGGGGCTAGCGGGATTCCGGTCGTCGCACGCGGACGCCCTGGTCGTCGAGCAACTGGTCGCCGAGAATGCGGGTGGCGACCGTCTGGTCACCTTCGGTGACATCGCACCCATCGCGGCTCTGGCGCGTGACGAACGGGCCGCCAGTCAGTTCGTCTCCGACACGCTGGGTGCACTCGCCGCCGACGGCGAGCGTGCCGACCGTCTGCGCACAACGCTGCGGGTGTATCTGTCCGAGGCCGACAACGCGTCGACAACGGCGGAACGCCTGCACACGCATCGCAACACCATCTTGCAACGCGTCGGCAAGGCGACCGAATTGCTCGGGCACCCGCCCGGCGAACGCCGATTGGCGGTCATGACCGCGCTCGACATCGTCTATTTTCTCGGCCCCCGCGTCCTACCGGGCGGGCCGCCCACTACGACGGCTACTCAATGGGGGTGACCGCAGCTGCGCGAATGACGTCATGATGAACTTTGGCTTCAGCACATTGACCCCTTACTTCGACGTATGTGAATATTGACGCATGTCGAATCAAGAGCTTGCCCTGACCGCCATCGGGGGCGGTATGACCCCGGAACGGGCGGGGTCGTGGGCGCCGGCGCTGAAGGCGCTCGGGGATCCCGTGCGGCTGCGCCTCCTCGGCGAGGTCGCCGCCTCGCCCGGTGGCGAAGCGTGCGTCTGTGACATCTCGGGTCCTTTCGATCTGTCGCAGCCGACGATCTCACATCACCTCAAGGTGCTGCGGGAAGCCGGACTGGTGACCAGCGAACGACGCGCCACGTGGGTGTACTACCGCGTCAACTCCGACGCTTTGGCACAGCTCGCCGCCGTGCTGAGCGACCTCGCGGCCGTGGTGGGAGAGCCGACATCGTGTGAGGTTGCCGAGTGAGCGCGACAGACACCGCAGTCGCCGGACGGTTGTCGGTCGTGGATCGATTTCTGCCGGTCTGGATCGGGGCGGCGATGGTGGCCGGCCTGCTGCTCGGTCGGGGCGTCCCCGGTCTCGGCGACGCGCTCGCAGCGGTGGAGATCGACGGAATATCACTGCCGATCGCCCTCGGCTTGCTGATCATGATGTACCCGGTCCTGGCCAAGGTCCGGTACGACCGACTGGACTCGGTGACCGGAGACCGGCGCCTTCTGATCGGCTCTCTGGTGTTGAACTGGGTAATCGGCCCGGCGCTGATGTTCACGTTGGCGTGGCTGCTGTTACCGGATCTCCCGGAGTACCGCACGGGTTTGATCATCGTGGGGCTCGCGAGATGTATCGCGATGGTCATCATCTGGAACGACCTCGCCTGCGGCGATCGCGAGGCGGCCGCCGTCCTCGTCGCGTTGAACTCGATCTTCCAGGTCATCATGTTCGCCGTCCTCGGCTGGTTCTATCTCTCGGTGCTGCCCGGATGGCTCGGACTGGAGCAGACCACGATCGATACCTCCCCTTGGCAGATCGCCAAATCGGTACTGATCTTCCTCGGCATCCCGCTGCTCGCCGGCTTCGTGACCCGCCGTCTAGGGGAACGCGCCAAGGGCCGGGAATGGTACGAGAGCACGTTCCTGCCGCGACTGGGACCGTGGGCACTGTACGGACTGCTGTTCACGATCGTCATCCTGTTCGCATTGCAGGGCGAACAGATCACCTCCCAGCCGTGGGATGTGGTGCGAATCGCGGTGCCGTTGTTGATCTACTTCGCGGTGATGTGGGGCGGCGGTTTCGTCCTCGGCGCGGTGATGGGCCTGGGCTATGCGCGCACCACCACATTGGCGTTCACCGCCGCGGGCAACAACTTCGAACTTGCGATCGCGGTCGCGATCGCCACCTACGGCGCTTCGTCCGGTCAGGCGCTGGCCGGAGTGATCGGGCCGCTGATCGAGGTCCCGGTGTTGGTGGCGCTCGTCTATGTCTCACTCGCCCTGCGCAACCGCTTCACTGATCTGCGCCAGCCGTCCCTGGATCAACCGAAGGAGTCTGTTCGCGATGTCTGAGAAGCCGGCTGAGCAACGGCCCAGCGTGCTGTTCGTCTGTATTCACAACGCCGGCCGCTCCCAGATGGCGGCGGGCTTCGTCGCGGCGCTGGCCGGCGATCGGATTGAAGTCCGCTCGGCCGGGTCTGCGCCCGCCGAGACCATCAATCCTGCCGCCGTCGATGCGATGGCCGAGCTCGGCATCGACATCTCGGCCCAATCACCCAAGATCCTGACTTCGGAGACGGTGGAAACCTCCGACGTGGTCATCACCATGGGCTGCGGCGACGCGTGTCCGGTGTTTCCCGGTGTGCGTTACCGCGATTGGGCTCTCGACGACCCCGCCGGCAAAGGGGTCGACGCGGTGCGGCCGATCCGAGACCGAATTCGCGAGCTGGTCGTCGAACTCCTCGAAGAGTTCGACACCGCCGGCAAGCAGGCCTCGCGGTGAGTCAACCGCGGTCGGTGCTGTTCGTCTGTGTCAGCAATCGGGGCAAATCGGTGATGGCCGAAGGCCTTGCACGGACGTTCGTCGGAGGATCCATCGCCGCTTCCTCGGCGGGAACCGCGGCCAAGATCGGTGCTGCGCCCAATGATCTGTCGGCGGAGGCGCTCGCCAAGGTCGGCGCCGACATCACCGGACATACACCTCGTCAACTCACCGACGAACTCATGCGATCCGTGGACATGACTGTCATGGTCGGAACGTCGGCCGTGATCGATGCACCGGAAGGCATCGTGGTCGAGGTGTGGGAAATCGACGAACCGTCGTTGCACGGCATCGACGGGATCGAAAGGATGAGACGCATCCGCGACGAGTTGATCGATCGGATCAAAGACCTGTCGCGACGACTCGCTTCCTGATCCGGGCGGTGGAGCAGATGGCCGCCACCGCGGGCATCCGCTCCACTCATCAGGTCAGCAACACGCGGCCCGGGTATCGGCCGAGCTGTCGGCGGCCACGGCGTCGCTACTGCAACAGACCGAATCGCAAGTGATCTGCTCCGTGACGTCGTTCTGCGCCGGGCCGGCCTGCCTCGAATCGTTGTGCGCCAACTGTTTCGGGCTGTCACCGAACCGATCGGCGTCGGCGAGCACGGTGTAGACCTCCCACTTCTCCTCACCCGGGCCGGTCACCCACACCTTGTCCTGCGTGGCGAAACAACAGGTGGTGTTCATCTCCTCGTCGGTGAAAAGACCTGCGCTCGAGAGCCGCTCGATCTCGGCATGCACCTGCTCACTCGTCTCGACTTCCACGCCCAGATGGTTGATCGAGCCACCCCGCCCGGGGTTCTCCAGAAGTACCAGCTTCAACGGCGGATCGGCGATGGCGAAGTTCGCGTATCCCGGCTTGAGCTTCGCCGGTGCAGTGTCGAACAGCTTCGAGTAGAACTCGACAGCTTGATCCACATCGTCGACGTTCAGAGCGAGTTGCATGCGGGACATGACCTACCACCAATCTGGAGTGAGACATATATCGAATTACCGGACAGAATCCAGAGTGCCACCTTTTCGACATATGTCAATACACCGGGTAGGGTGAGTGGATGCCGAAGTCTCTGCCCGTCATCGATGTCAGCGCGCCAATATGTTGCACACCCGTCTCCGCGGCCCCCGTCGACGACGCGACTGCCCTCGAGATCGCACTGCGACTCAAAGCGCTCGCAGATCCGGCACGCATCAAGTTGCTGTCGATTCTTCTCGCCGACAACGCGGATGGGATCTGCACATGTGACCTCGCGACCGGCCTCGGGCTGACCGAGGCCACCACCAGCCATCACCTCGGCCAACTCCGTAAGGCAGGCATGGTGACCCCAGAGCGACGCGGGATGAACGTCTACTACCGGGCGCAGCCCGAATCGCTCAACGCGCTGTGCACGGTGCTCGGGACGTCGCCGAACTGCCGCTGATCCGGACCGCAATCTCCTCCGGTGGCGGGGAACGCGCGCCTTGATCCGTGCGGAACTGCGGGGACGCATAATCCAGTTGCCGGCCTGCGGGAAGTCGGTTGAAATCTCGTGTTCGCTGATACCCCTCGCCCCGAGGGGGCAGCTTCTAGGGGTGTCGGCAGCGTCGGTCGCGATAGAGGTACATCACTCCGGCGCGCGGTGTCGCCGACGGTCTGCAGAGGCCTGCGTGTGCTCGTCGCAGCCGTGCACGCAGAGCGTCGCCGACCGCCAGGGTCTCGGGACAGGTCAGGATTGGCGTGGCAGTTTCTGGGTGGGTGCCACTCGGGCGGGCGCCGAGCGGATCGTGGACTGGAGTGTCGTCCCTACCCAGTGCTTCGACGGGTTCGGGACGACGACACTCGGCGCGGCGGCCGCGGGGATCGTCACAAGGGGATGGCTCGGCTGTAGGGGATGTGACGTCGTCTGAGTTGCCGGCGCGCGAACAGTCGGCTGCCGACCCATCCCGGGACGACGGTTCGAGCGCGGTATCGTCGGTGAGAACAGTATCGCCCGTGCAACTTTCGGCGTCGCCCACTCGTATCTCGCACCCGCGGGCGCTGTCCTCACCGACACCGGCTTCATCGATGCCGGGCTGTTCTCTGGGCGCTTCGGCCGATGTCGCTTCGGCCGATGTCGTTTCGGGCGGTGTCGTTTCGGGCGTGGTCGTCGCTGGCATGGTCGGGCCGTGCGTGGCCGTGGTCTCGGGTGTGATCGCGTTGTCGTCGACCGCCACCGACGGGGTCGCGTCGGCGGCCCGCTTGCGGGTGCGGGCGGTGCAGGTGTCGTAGCCGCACTCGCAGTCCAGGCGCACGTCGGGGACGCTGTGGATTTCGGCGAGGGCGATGGCGCGTCGGTGTCCGACGCGGCGCGGGTCGCGGCGGCAGACCCGTTCGGCGATGAGGTCGGCGATGCGGTGTTGGAGGTGGATGGCGTGTTCGGCGCTCAGGCAGGCCGACATTTGCATGTGGCCGAAGGCTTCTTTGGCGAAGGTGACGTTCTGGAAGGCTTGAGCCACGTCTTCGCGGGCCTGGGCATGGGCGTCGGGGTCCAGACTGATCAGTGCGCTGTCGAGTTCGTCGCGCAGCACGGTGTCGGGGGTGGGCCGGTAGGCCAGTTCCAGGGCGATGTCTTCGAAATCGACGGGCGCGTCGGCCGGATCCTCGGGTGTCTTCTCGTCAACTGTGTCGTCCGTGGAGCCCGGGTCGTCACCCGTATCCGTGTCGTCGGTGCTCGCGTCGTCGTGGGCGCCGGTCTGCCCGTCTGTGGCGGGTTCGTCATCTGTTGTCGTGGGGGTGGGTCGGGGGCCGAGCGCTTCGTCGAGGATGTCGTTGAGGCGTGGTCGCAGGTTGCCTTTGGGGGCGGTCTGCGAGCTGGTGGCCAGTTCGGTGACGCGGTGGGTGCTGAAGTCTCCGGCGAGGTAGGCCAACCGGATTTTGGGCAGGTCGGCCAGCATGTGCGCCAGTGAGGCCCATTCGCCGGCTTTGCCGCGGGTGATGCCCAGTTGCAGGGAGATCTCGCCGATGGCGTATTTGTGGGCTGTGGTGTGGGAGCTGGAGTTGGCGTGTGGGCCTTGTCCGTTCATGCGGTCGTTGTAGGCGCGGTCGCCGATCATGCCGGCACCGAGCACGGTGCGGGCCTCGGATTGGCGGCTCAAGCGCAGCGTGTCGCGCACACCCTCGGCGTAGGCCATCTGTTCGGCGACACCATCGAGCGGCGCCGACAACACGGTGTCATCGGCGTCGTGATCGGTGAAGGAGAACACCAGACGACCCTTCTTTTGAGACGGCGGCGGCCAACGAATCAGGAACTACAGTCAGGCTAACGATGGGATCCGACAACAACGGTCCACCAGCATCGGAGGATGCGGCACCGGCGCGGCGTCATCGAACAAATCCAGAGTATCGACGGGGTACGACACGTTCGGTGCCACAGCGGCAGATCCGCGACTACAACCCACCAAGTCCTCGGCCGGACAATCCGATTCGCCGGGAGCGGTTCGAGTGCGCGTCACGGCTCGACGCTCGTTCTCGTGCAATGTGTCGCACTCTTGTCCAGTGGGTATCCACATTCGGCGTTACCTCTGGCTGTTGTTGTACTGGAAAGCGAGGATCGACACCAACATGCGCGCGATCACGTACTCCCGCTTCGGCGGGCCTGATGTCTTGGAGCTCACCGAATTGCCCGAGCCCAAAGTCGGGCCGGACTCAGTGCTGGTGCGAGTCCATGCCTCGAGCGTGAACCCCGTCGACTGGAAGGTGCGAGAAGGACACCTCGACCCGATCATGGACAGCGTATTCCCAGTCATCCCGGGCTGGGACGTGGCCGGAGTCGTCGAACAGGTCGGCCTGGACACACCCGAATTCCGCGTTGGCGATGAGGTGTTCGGCTACGTCCGCAAAGATGTGGTGGGCGGGACCGTCGCCGGCGGCACGTTCGCCGAGTTGGTCGCAGCGCCGGTCCGAACCCTCGCACACAAGCCGGCCACCTGGTCGTTCGAGCAGGCGGCTGCGGTACCTCTCGCCGGCCTTACGGCATATCAGACGACCCACCGCGCCGGTGTGCAGCACGACCACACGGTCCTCATCCATGCTGCCGCGGGTGGAGTCGGGTCGTTCGCGGTTCAGATCGCCCGATCGATCGGCGCGCGGATCATCGGCACAGCATCGGAGGACAACCACCAGTATCTGCGCAGCCTGGGCGCAGAGGCCATCACCTACGGTGAGGGCATCGTCGAACGTGTACGTGAGTTGGCACCCGAGGGTGTCGACGTGGTCCTGGACTATGTCGGCGGCGACGCGCTCGACCCGGTGCCCGACGTACTTCGTGACGGCGGAACGGTCGCCTCGATCACCGATGCCCGGGCGCGCGACGAGTTCGGCGGTCACTACATCTGGGTGCGCCCCGACGTCGCTGACCTCACCGAGCTCGCGCGCCTCGGCGACGCGGGCGAACTCGTGCCCGAGATCGCGGAGGTCTTCGACCTCGCCGAGGCCGCGGCCGCCCAACGGCGCAGCGAGTCCGGCCATGTCCGGGGAAAGATCGTCGTACGGATGTGACGACACAGTACGACCGTGGATACGAGACGCTTTCGTCGAGTCTGGTCACAACGTGTCGGCATCCGGCCGATTGGGTACCCGCATCAGGTGAATGACCGAGGGTTGATCGTGATCGGCAGCGGACCTGCCGGCGTCGCCGCCGCTGCGGCGTTTCGCGAGTATTGCGACGATGTGCCGGTACGGATGCTCACTGCCGATGTGGATCGGCCCTACTTCCGTCCACCGCTCAGCAAGGAGTTCTTGCGCGGCGGAACCGAGGACGTCAGCAGGGACGGTGCCGAGTGGTGTGCCGATCATGGCGTGGAATTGTTGACGGGCACGCGCGTCGACGCGATCGAGGTCGAGCAGCGCGTCGTTGTCGCGGCGGGCGCGCGGTACCCCTATACCGAACTGATCCTCGCGTGCGGTGCCAGTCCGACGCCGCCGCCGGTGCCCGGTGGAGATCTCGCGCACATACTGCGGTCACAGCGAGACGCGATACAACTGCGAGATGCGGCGCGTCGGGCAGATTCCGCGGTGGTCATCGGCGCCGGATTCATCGGGTGCGAAGCAGCGGCATCGCTGGCGATGCAGGGTCTTTCGGTGACATTGGTTGCACCAGACGAGTTCCCGCAGCAGAAACGCCTCGGCGCCGAAACCGGTCAGAGATTGGCGGCGCTGGTGGAGAAAGCCGGCACTCGGTTCGTCGGAGACACCAGGGTGCAGGAGATCACCGGCGACAGCGTCGTGCTCGACGATGGTGTGTCCGTGCACGCCGATCTCATCGTCGCGGCCACCGGCGTCGCACCCAACAGTGCTATCGCCGAGACCGGCGGGCTCGAGGTCAAGCACTCCCGCATCGTTGTCGACGCCGGGATGCAGACCTCCTGGCACGGCGTCTTCGCGGCCGGCGACGTGGCACTGGGCGTCAACACCACCGCGCGACGCCCGATCGCCATCGAGCACTGGCAGGATGCGACCAATCAAGGTGCGGTCGCCGGTCGGCGTGCCGCAGGGGCTGACGCGGCCTGGTCGCAGGTCCCTGGGTTCTGGACGACCATCGGCGACGAGACCCTCAAATATCACGCGTGGGGTGACGGATACGACCGCAGTCGACTCGTCGACCACGGCTCGGGTTTCACCGTCTGGTACGAGGCCGACGAAGCCGTCGTCGGCGTGCTGACACACAACGCCGACGACGACTACGACCTTGGGGAGAGGCTGATTCGCGACCGGAAGCCGGCGCCGGTCCCCATGCAGTGACCGGGTGGTCGCCGACGTGCTCAGCGGTGACGGTTGCCCGACCGGCGCTTGATGGCTCGTCGCATGCGCGCGATCTCCTTCTTGTTGTGTCGTTCCCGCTCAGCGCGAAGGCGGGCGTCGGAACGGGAGGCGACGTAGGCGTTCTCGCGGAGAAGTCGACGGTAGCTGTCGAGGCGGCGCTGGGGGATTTCGCCGGAATCCACGGCTGTCAGGACGGCGCACCCTGGCTCGACGGTGTGTGCGCAGTCGGTGAATCGGCAGTCGCCGGCCAGTTCGACGATCTCGGAGAAGGTCTGGTCGAGCCCCTCGTCGACCCCAAGAACACCAACACCCCGCAGTCCAGGGGTGTCCAGGAGGACTCCGCCCGTGGGCAGTGGCAACAACTCCCGCCAGGCGGTGGTGTGGCGGCCCTTGCCGTCACTGCTGCGCGCCGCCCCGGTCGCCAACCGGTTCTCGCCAAGCAGACAGTTGCCCAGAGTGGACTTGCCCACTCCGGACGGTCCGAGCAGAACGACCGTGCCCGCCAGCGCGCCGACCACGATGTCCATACCGTCGCCTCTGGTCGCGCTGGTGACCAGCACCTGCACCCCGGGCGCGACGCCCGACACCTCGTCCAACGCCTGCGGGACGTCGGCGCATCGGTCCGCCTTGGTGAGCACCACCACCGGAGTGCCGCCGCTTTCCCAGGCCAGCGCCAGTATCCGTTCGATACGTCCTGGCTTGATCGGATCTGCGAGAGAGACGACCACCACAACGGTGTCGACATTGGCGGCCAAAACCTGGCCCCGTGAGGTACCCGCCGCGGACGCTCGGACCACGGCGGTCCGACGCGGCACGATCGCCACGATTGTCGCGGTGTCGGTCCTGGTGGACGGTCGGAGTGCCACCCAATCTCCGGTGCAGGGTGTCAGCGATTCCGCTGCGGTGGATGGGGGAGATGCTGCCGCCCGCACCGGGCCGGTCTCGGCGACGACGTCGCAGTGCCCACGCTCGGCGCGCACGACCCGGGCCGGCACCAAACCGTGGGCGCGGTGGCCGGCGAACGACTTCTCGAGGTTCGTGTCCCAACCGAAGTCGGCGACGGTCATCTCGGGAACGGAAGTGAAATGGGTTGAGGGTTGATGGGTTTCGGGTTCAGGAAACACGGGAGATACCTTTGCCGGAGGGGCCTCCCGAGTCGGTACCCACGCCTGGCGAACTCAGACGGAACGAGCAGGATTCGTGGTGCGAGTCAGGATTGAGCCCGGGAAATGAGGACGAATGAGTCGCTGCACTCGGCAGCCCTACCGGCGGTCATCAACGCACACTCCTGGATCATGGCGGCGGACCCATCGCCTGCCGCGATGCCCACTCTAACGCCGCCCAATCGGATTCTCCACGGGTTTTCGCGGGTGTTCCCGCGCGGCAGTTCTACAAGGGTCAGGGGTGAGCCACGAATATCGAGGGAAAGTTTGGGTGGTTTCCCTGATTCTCTGAGCGGAGTCGCTACGTCACCATCAATGCATGTTCACGTCGGTGGCGGGATGGACGGTTCGCAATCGTTGGTCGGTGGTGGCCGGGTGGGCGGTCGCGCTCGTCAGTTGTGTTGTGTTGGCAGGGATCTTCGGCGGTGACTCGATCACGAACTTCGCCGACGACGAACGAACCGAATCCGGCCGAGCGCTCGCCACTCTCAACGCCGCGGCCGGGGGATCGGCGGCCGACGAGGCGCGCGTCGTTGTCTCGACCGCCCCGACCGTGCCCGGGGGCGTGCGAAACCCGGCGGTCCGGGCCGAGGTGGATGCGTTCCGTGAACGGATCACCGCCGTCGATCCCGACACGCAGATGGCAGACCTCTACACTGCCGAGGTCACCGGCGACACAGCGATCTCCTCGGACGCCACCGTCGGCTACACCACGCTGACCGTGCCAGCGCAATCTTATGGCGAGCGCGCGGATCTCGTCGCCGAGATCAAGGATGCATCATCACAGTTCGATGCCCCGGACAGCCGTGTGAACTTCGCGGGTGACTGGTTCGCCGACGAGGCACCGGCAGGCATGGGCGAGGCGATCGGCATCGGTCTGGCGATGATCATCCTGCTCATCGCATTCGGGACGGTCATTGCCGCGGGACTACCCCTGGTGACGGCGCTGTTCGGTGTCGGGGTCGGCGCGTCGGTACTCCTGCTATTGCAGAACGTGGTCGATACCCCGAGCTTTGCGGTGTCGCTTACCGCAATGCTCGGAATCGGGGTGGGCATCGACTACGCATTGCTCATCCTGACGCGATTTCGCGCTGCCCTGGCCGATGGCTGCGCGGTCCCCGACGCGGTGCTCGCCGCCATGAACACCGCCGGGCGATCGGTCGCCTTCGCCGGGGCGACGGTCACCATCGCCATCGCCGGTCTGCTGACCCAGGGTGGAGTGATCGGACCAACGATGACCCTCGCCGGGTGCGCCGGTGTGCTCGCGGTGATGCTGGCCGCCCTCACGCTGTTGCCGGCGCTGCTCGCGATCATCGGCACACGCGTCAACAAGCTCGCGATTCCGGGATTGCGGACCCGCCCCGGAGCCGACGGCGCGCTGGCCCAACGCTGGAGCCGGACCGTGCAGCGGCATCCATGGGGCGGGGTGCTGGTGGCCCTGGCGATCCTCATCGTGCTGACCATCCCGGCATTCGACCTGCGACTCGGCTTCGGCGATGCCGGCAACCGGCCGGCGCAGGACACCACCCGAATCGCCTACGACGATCTCGCCCGCGGTTTCGGTGCCGGCGCGAACGGGCCGCTGTACCTGGTCACCGAACTGCCTGACGGCGCCGGGGGAGTCGCCGAGCTCGACGCACTCGCCACCCGGCTCGAGGGCACCGACGGGGTCGCGACGGTGAGTCCACCGATCCCGCTGGGTCGCGTGGACGGCACTCCGGTGGCGATGCTGTCGGTCACGCCGACGACCGGCCCGCAGGATGCGGAGACGCTGGACCTGGTGCATCGCATTCGAGCCGATCTCATCCCGGAATCCGGATTGCCGGTGGAACTCACCGGCGCCGCCGTCGGCGGCAGCGACTTCGCCGAACTCACCCTCGACCGGCTACCGCTGATGGTCGCGGTAGTGCTGATCTGCTCGTTCCTGCTGTTGGCGTTGGCTTTTCGATCCCTTGTCGTCCCCACCAAGGCGATCGTGATGAACCTGCTCTCGCTGGGTGCCGCGTTCGGTGTGATCGTCGCGGTGTTCCAGTGGGGTTGGGGGATGGAACTCATCGGGGTCGGCAAGATCGGTCCCACCGAGGCCTGGGTGCCGATCGTGCTGTTCGCCGTCGCCTTCGGTCTCGCGATGGACTACGAGGTGTTCCTGGTTTCACGAATCCGCGAACGCTATCTGGCCACCGGCGATCCGACGACCTCGGTCACCGAGGGCCTCGCGAAGACGGCGCGAGTGATCACCGCCGCGGCCGCGATCATGGTGTGTGTGTTCGCGAGCTTCGTGTTCTTCGACGACCGCGGCCTCAAGGCGATGGGGCTCGGGCTGGCCACCGCAGTGTTCATCGATGCGACGGTGGTGCGAATGTTGTTGGTGCCCGCGACGATGGAGATCCTGGGTCGTCACAACTGGTACTGGCCGTCGTGGCTGTCGCGCGTGCCGTCCCTCGACGGGGTGCATCGAAGCGCCGTCGAGCCCGATGAATCCCCGGCCGTGTCGACACGCGCCGACGTCGGATAGACAGCGCGTCCATGCCGGTCGCCGGCGGTGTGTTGGTCATGTGGCCGAGCGCTCCTCGGAACGGTACCCCTTATTGCTCAACCACTGTCGCGCACGACCACGTTTACGTTCGGCGGAGAACATGCGATATCGGATGAATTCGTAGCCCGAGTCGAACAGCACGTCTTTGAATCGACGAAACGCGCCTTTGCCGGCCAGCGCGATGCTGAGCTTCTCGACGAGCGCCTCGTCGACCACCGAATCGAGGAAGTCCTCCATGTCGCGGTAACCCGACCGAGATCCGGTGTTCTCGACAAAGAACCAGCGGTCGGAATCCTCCAACTCGTCCTCATCGAACATGTCGCTGCCCACGTCGTCGAGCATGCTCTGCTCCCACGGCATACCGGTCTGGAGGTCGATGTACCCGTCGCCATTGCGCAGATCGCCCTCGAGGAGATCGGCGATGTCTTCGAGAGTCACAGCGATCGGTCGGAGCATGGGGGTGGGCCCGCCGAGGACGCCCTCGAGCTGCGCGGCGAGCTCGTCGTCGCCGTCCCAGCCCCGGGCACGCAGCGCGTTGGCACACTTGGCGGCCACGTCGTCGGCCCCGGCCACCTTGTTCTCGACGGCCGAGGTCACCGCGTCGCCGACGTATTGCAGGACCGCATGCACGGGGCGTTGCTTCAACAGGTCGACGAGTTCCGGGCCGGACGCGGCGACAGCTCGCCGGAGTTCCTTCAACGACGCATCGTCCCACGCCCGCCCAGACTGGTCACCGGTGTCCGGCGAAGGCGTTGTGGGCCTGCCAGATTCGAGTCGCTGCCGCAGCCACTCCGTCACGTCGCCGACTGCCGCAGTCGCGATCGGGGTTGGATGCCCGGTGAACCCATGCGGCACACCAGGGTAGATGCGGATGTCGACATCGTTGTCGGCGAGCGCGAGCCGAGCGGCCATGGCGATGTTGTCGTCGAGCAGGACGTCGCGCTCGCCGACAACAAGCAGCACCGGGGGTAATCCCGACAGGTCGGCGAAGACGGGCGAGACGTCGGGGATCGTCCGGTCCGATACGCCGCCCACATAGGCTTCGAGAAAGTACTCGTCGCAGATCAACCGGCCGGCCGGCGTGGTGGCGCTGAGGTCCCAGGTGCCGAAGTGCAGGGCGGCGCCCGCGACGTGGTGTGCCAGTGAATGATCGCGCAGCCGGAGCAGCGTGGTCACCGCAAGCGTCGCACCCGCCGAGAATCCACCGATCGTGATGCGGTCTGTGCCGAAGCGGTCGTGGGCGCAACCGATCAACCACCGCATCGCGGTCTCGCAGTCGTCGGGTGCGGCCGGCCACGGGTCCTCCGGCGCGAGCCGATACTCAACACCCACGACGACGCTCCCGAGCTCGTCGGCGAGCCGGCGGTTGCCGAGGTCGTCTTGGACGGCGGAGCCCAGATAGAAGCCGCCTCCGTGGATGTTCAGGTGAATGCCGCGGACCCGGCCGTCGGTGGGTGGGATGATCCGCACAGGCACCGACCGGCCGTCGACCTCCACTGTCTCCACTGTGGCGTGCGCGTCGGGAACGGCACGCACCTGTTTGCGACGGGCCGCCGCGAGTTCGTCGCCGTCGCGTGGCCCGCGACCGGTCGGCGTGTTCCGGTAGTAGGCGAGTGACTCGGCGAGATCGCCCT
Organism: Gordonia sp. NPDC062954; assembly: GCF_044543825.1. Taxonomy (NCBI): domain Bacteria; kingdom Bacillati; phylum Actinomycetota; class Actinomycetes; order Mycobacteriales; family Gordoniaceae; genus Gordonia; species Gordonia sp. NPDC062954. Next base: position 69,402 of record NZ_JBITWL010000026.1, read on the forward strand.
CGGGCACCGGAACCGCGATGTCGCTCATCCGCAGTTGCATGCGAGCACCTCCTCCGAATCCCTTCTACCCGGACAGCGGGCGAGCATTCAACGTGTTGCGATGAGTCGGGAGCAGCACCGCGTTTTTCAGCCGGATGGAGCTCACCGACCTGGGCGACCAACAGTTGTGCACACCGCCCGGAGGCCACCGTCGATCTCCCGTACCGTGAGCGTGCGGATCTCGACCCGCCGGACGCTCAGACAGGAGACTTGCTGTGGCCAACAATCAGTCGCCGGCCCCATGGCCGCTGAAGGCTCGAGCAATCAGCGAATCCACCGACCACGGCATTCGCGCGGTGCGCGCACACGACCTCGCCGGCTTCGCGGAAGCCCTCGAACAACTCGCCATCCACCCCGAGGCCCGCGAGGTCCACGCCCACATGGTCCGCGAACTCATCGAGACCCGATACCAGGACGGTGTGACCGGTGACGATGTCGCCGATGTGCTGTCCCGCACGGTCGGCGACTCCGGCGCCTGGCATGCACCAGTCGATCCGTCGGCCGTGGTGGTGGTGCTCACCGGCAGTCTGGGCGTGGCCGAACGTTCTGACGATGACGGTCCGCCCGCGACCATCCCGCCGGCTGAGCTCAACGGCGCGGCGATCCTGGTGATCGCCCACCTCGCGGCCGATGCCGCAATCGATCATCAGCAGTATCTGGTGCGTGCCATCGAGGAGATACGCCGCGCTCAGACGGTGGAGATGCCCTGAGCAGTTGCGCAACAGCCGGTCCCGCTCAGCGTCGCTGTGTCGGTCGCCGACGCTGTCCGGTTCGCGCCGACGTGGAGCGTTCGCGCACTGTCACCGACATGCTGACGTAGGTACCACACCAGCATCAGTGCCGACGCAGTGCCATGAAAGCCGTAGCACCCAGATCGGTCCGGGCGGCAGGCTGAACACGTAGATCGCGTAGATCGCGTTGCCGAGGTTGGCGAGCGCGATGTTGCCGATGCTGTAGGACGAGAGGTCGCGGGTGCGACCCGCCTTCCACAACATCGGCAAGGCGGACACCACGAATACGGCCGTCGACACGCTGCCGGCCAGAGTCACCACCGCAGTCATCGGTGTACCCCCGTCGATAGCGCCAACGGCGTGTCATCGTGTGCTGATCTGATCATCTCGGTCTCCTGTCTCCGTGGTGCGACGCGCTACGCGCCGATGCACCAACCATCGACTCCGGCCGTCACGAGGGCATCGGGAGTTGTTCCCTATCTCGCCGCCCGCGCCGGACACCAGAGTCGGTGCCGTGTCATACCGTCAGCACCATGACCACTTGGGACGCGATCACGGCTGCCGCCGGCCTCGCGCTGGGCGGCGAGCCGGACCGAGGCAGATGGCTATCTGAGGCAGGGCAAGACCGCCCTGGCGCGCGAACATGCGGCCGTTGGTGTCGCCATGGCCGATCTTCTACCCGACGACGGCTACGGGCGGCTCATCCGTGACGGGCTCGATCGACTGGAGACCCGGATCGAAGATGTATCGGCCGAACACCCGAGGTGAAGCGATCACGTTCGCACACATGTGCGACGATGATCGGGTGACTTCGCGCAGCAAAACCGGACTGACCGCCGACGACCTCGAATCCCTGTCCTCGAGTCTCGCCGCAGGCAAACGGGTCACCGTCTACCTTCGCGATCCGATGCCTGCCCTCGGACTCGAGGCCGGGGTATCGGCGCGCGTCCTGTCCATCGACGGCGCCACCGTGATCGCGAGCCCGAAAGGTGTGGACGATCAGCTGCCGTTCGAAGCCGATGAACTCCATCGGACTCGTGCGGCGGCAGCATCTGCCACCGCGCCGCAACCGCGCGCATCGTCGGCGGGGCACGCAGCTCCGCCTCCGGCACCGGCGAAGTCGCCACGAAACACACACCGCACGGCCAAGCCGCCTGCGGAATCGACGGCCGCGAAGTCACCCCGCGAGCCGGCACCGCCGACCGCGGCAGCCAAGACGACCCGCCGCGCCAAGCCGGGCACAGCAGCCGTCAGTGTCACCGTGACAGCGGTCGATGCGACCACCTGGAAGGTGTCGGTGATGCATGGCACCAAGAAGCTGGGCAAGGCCACCGAGGTGACCGCCGACCGGGTGGCGAACGCCATGCGGGAACTCGGCGACACCACCGCCATCTCAGCGGTGGACGACGTGATCGAGTCCGCACGCGCTGCCGCACAGAAACGCATTGACGAGCTCAACGACGAACTCGAGACGGCGCGCGCCGCCTTGGCTCAGCTCGACGATCGCCTCGGCAACAGCAGTTGAGACAACCAGTGTCAGGCTGACTCCATTGCCCGCTTCGCCTTTTCCAACGCGGCGAGCGTACGCAACACGGACTCGCGTTTCGCCGTCAGATCGGACACCTTCGCCTTACCGCCGAGACCGGATTCTTGCTGCGCGACCGCGAGACGGTTCTCGATGTCAGTGAGCTGCGCCAGCAGGCCCTCGGCTCGGTTGACGAGTTCGGCGCTGTCGGGGCGGGAGATATTCGTGGGTCGGGTGCCTCCGGACGCGGCGACCGGGGGCTTGTCAGCCGGCGCCTTCGCGGCGGTCGTCGCAGCGGGGGAGGCGGATCGGGTGACCGCGGTTCGCTGCCTGGACCGTGACGCTCCCCGGGACGGCGTGTGAGTACGGGTTCGGGTCAGCTCTGCCGACGCCGCGCCGGCCGCGACCCGGTGCGCGCGCTCCTCCTCATCGTCGGACTCCACCGAGCCACCCAACGGACGCAGACCGTAGAAGCCGACGAACTCACGAGCCGCGGCGATCGTCTGCTCTGCGGTGCGACAGCGCCCGCACCGCGGTTCATCGCGGAAGTCCGCGACGTCCTCGTCGGACGAGCACCACACGCATTCCTCGGTGGTGACGTCGGTCATGGAAGCACTGGTAGCGAGGGAAGACACGGGTGAACATAGTACGACACATGGCTTTTCGCTTCGCGCCGGGGGTTTCGCTGCACCGTACCGCGGCGGCCGGTTATCCGGACCGGAGCTGATCCGGGTCCCGGTAGGTCACCACCAGCGGAGCGTGATCAGACAGGCGGTCGGCCGGCGACAGCCCTTTGTCCACCACGACATCGATCGCCCGGCGTGCGAGGCCGGGCGTCGCGAGCTGGTGGTCCACACGCCAACCCACATCCTTGGTGAAGGACTGACCGGCCCAGCTCCACCAAGTCAGTGGCCCGGGTCGTTCGCCGTACACCTGTCTCACCACGTCGACGAGCCGACGCGTACCCAGGATCGAATCGAACCACGCCCGGTCTTCGGGTAGGAAGCCGTCCATGGTGCGAGCGGCACGCCAGTTCGTCACATCGTGTTGTGTGTGGGCGATGTTGAGGTCGCCGGCAAGCAGGAATTCGCGCCCCGCCCGCAGCGCCGCGAGACGGCTGCGCTCGAGCTCGCGCGCGAACGCCGTGAGGAAGCGCTGCTTGCGCGCATACTTGGCGCCGCCGTCGGGCGCGTCGCGCATCGCCCCCGGCCGCTGACGGTCTCCAGGCAATCCGCCCTTCGGTAGGTAGAGACAGGCGATCGTGACGGGCCGGTCGGCCAGGTCGACCTCGATGTAGCGGCCGTGGGTGGCGAACTCGCCAAGTCCACGCGCGCGCGGTGGGTGGGTCACCCACGTCCGCACGGCCGCGGGCGACAATCGTGTGAGCACGGCGACCCCGTTGCGACCGGCCAAGGACCCGACATCGGCGGCCACCGAATAGCCGGGGAAGTCACCGAGGTCAGACATCCGACAACGTAATTCCTGAATCGCGACAATGTCGGGGGACCGCTCGGCGAGCCAGCGATCAAAGCCACGACGACGCGCCGCCCGAATCCCGTTGACGTTGAACGAAACGACCGTGAAGGACATCAGGCCATCTTGCCAATCCTTCACTTTCGGGCAAGTAATTCAATTTGCAGTCATGCCCACTTCACTATGGTAATCGTGGGTTGTCGGGGTTTCAGTTCCGGATTGCTCGAAGACATCTGACCCGAGTTGCGCGCATTCGGTACTCAAAGGTGTTCCTGTGCAATCTGTTGGGACTCGCAAGCTTCCGGCGCCCGCACGCGCGCACCAATCATCATTCAGAAAGGCATATCCATGCTCATCGGAATCGTCGAAGCAATCAGAGACCTGCACGTCGGTGCCTATGATTTACTGCTCGCGCTGCTTTCCACCGGTAGCGCCGGCAGTAGCTAGCACGATCACGTCCCGCAGAACGTCTGGAAACTGTCGCTGAAGGACGCCGGGGCTGGCCCAGCGAAGTGCTCCCACTCGGTGCGCGGCTCGAACGGATGCGTGACAGCGTCCATCAAGCGCTCGAACGGCGTCAGGTCGCCGTCGGTGGCGGCACGTAACGCGAAGTCCACTTGGTGGTTGCGCGGGATGTAGAGCGGATTGATGCGGTCCATCGCGGCAGCCGTCTGCGCTCGATCGCGCCCGAGCCGATCCAGAGTTGCATGCCAGCGGTGCAGCCAGGGGTCTACGTCCTCGCGGGGGATGGCGTCGACCAGCGCTGTCGGGTCGCCTCGAAGCTCGGACGCGAGTGCACGGAAGGCTCCCGTCCAGTCGGCACGGTGGGCGGCCATCAGGGTCACCAGGTCGTCGACGAGTTCTGGCTCGCCGAAAGCGTCGGTCAGCCCGATCTTGTTCGCCATCCCGGCGAGGAAATGCTGCTGATACCGGGCGTCGAAGGTGGACAACGCCGCGGTCATCACGGCGATCGCCTCGTCGGCCGTCGGACCGGCCAACGGAAGTAACGTTTCGGCGAAACGCGCCAGGTTCCACTTCACGACGTCGGGCTGATTGGCGAAGGCGTAGCGTCCGCCGTGGTCGATGGAGCTGAAGACCGCCGCCGGGTCGAACGCGTCGAGGAAGGCGCACGGACCGTAGTCGATGGTTTCACCGGAGATGGTGGTGTTGTCGGTGTTCATGACGCCATGGACAAACCCGACCAGCATCCAGTCGGCCACCAGGGCGGCCTGCCGCTCGAGCACCGCCTCGAAGAATGTGAGGTAGCGGTTGCCACTTCCCTCGGGCGCGAGCCCTAGCAGGTCCGGGTAGTGGCGATTGATTGCGTAGTCGGCCAATGGCTGGACCAGCTCGGTGTTGCGGGCCGCGAGCTCGAAGGTCCCCACGCGGAGGTGGCTGGCGGCCACACGGGTGAGCACAGCGCCGGGCTCGAGGCGGTCGCGGCGCACATCTCGGCCGGTCGCTACGACTGCGAGCGACCGGGTGGTGGGTATACCCAGCGCGTGCATCGCCTCGCTCACCAGGTACTCGCGAAGCATCGGACCGACCACCGCGTAACCATCACCGCCACGCGAGAACGGCGTCGGACCAGAACCCTTGAGCTGCAGGTCGACTCGATGGCCGTCCAGGTCGATAAGTTCACCGATAAGCAATGCGCGACCGTCCCCGAGCAGCGGGGCGTAGTTGCCGAATTGGTGACCCGAGTAAGCCGTGGCGACCGGATCGGCGTCCGCCGGTGCCGCCGCACCCGACAGGAGCGCGATGCCGTCATCTGCGCGCAACGCTGCCGCGTCCAGCCCCAAGGCCTCGGCCAGTTCGTCGTTCAGCACCAGCAGCCGGGGGTCGGGCACGTCGGCGCCCTTCCACGCCACGGTCAGCGGCGGCAGTTCGTCGGCGAAAGTGCGCTCGAAGCCGGTGATCGCGGGGCTCGTGCGGGTGGGGGAGTCGGGACCTGCAGACACTGCTCCAGGGTAACCACATCAGGTGGAGGGCGACCGGTCTGAATCTTCGCGGCGGCGGAGGACGTCGTTTGCCGCTTCGAGGACGGCGAGTGGCCTGGGGGCCGGCTGACGGCATCGCTCCGAGTCTGTACGAGAACGGGTCTGGTCACGGGTCGTCGACGATATTCCAGGCGTGCACGAACATCTCGCCAGCCGCGCGCGGGTGGGCACGGTTCGTCGTCAAGGAGCAAGGTGATCAGGATGAGATCATGATGGCATGGGCACTCATGACGATGAGCATCTATTGCTGTTGAATGCGGCGGTCGCCGTCATCGCCGACGGGTTGCGGTTTTTTGACATTGTCACGACGCCTGGGGCAACCGAAGACGACGTGATTGCACTACTGAAGCGCACTTGCGGATTCGATGATCTGCAAACGGCGTTCGTTCTGGCCATGCAGGCCCGAAACTTCTCGGAAGTCAAGGCGCAGATGCTGGCCTTGGAGCTGTCGGAAACTTCAGGATGTACAGGGCCATGAGGAAGGTCGCGGACGCTGGACAGCCAAGGCTCATCGTGAGGCAACTTGTGATGTGAAAGAAGTCGGAAGCGAGGTGGACCGTCTTGGCCACACGTGCCTCATGTACAACATCTCTCTCCTTCGGACGAACGCACTTGTCACAGCTCGTCAGATCTGGTGATAACCGATGCCCCCTCGTCGGCTTCGACCTCCGACCGCAAGTCAGCATACGGACACAACACGCCAAGAGTGGCAAGTCCTCAATGCCTCCTCAGGCGGCGTCAAGCGTTGCGATCGATCCGTCGGTGTATCGAATATGGTTGTGCTGCAGCGCATTTCCGATTCTCGCCATTAACTCGACACACGGCCAGAGCGACCCTGGCACATCGGCACCGCGGACTGTGGGGACGTCGAAACAGGTCACCTCGGTGAGCGTGGACGACCGCCATCCGTCGCCGCGCAGCCATTGCAGATCACGACTGCGCGTGAGGGGAGCCAGCATCAGTCGGCGCGGACCCTCGTTCGTGACCGCCCGGGACGCATCACCGTGCTCGGTTGTCTTCGTCCACCACAGCACGCCGTCGACGTCGACCTCGGGCATCGTCGCTCCGCCGGGGAGGCTCTCGCGAGCGCGGATCGGGGACTTGCTGAAGACGAACAATCCGCACCCGCCTATGCCCGTCAGGCTTCGCGCGTCTCCTGGCGAAACCTCGATCGATGCGAGCGCGTCATTGACCGCTTCGGGCACCCAAACCGGCGTCAGACTCTGCAACACCTCGACCGCTGTGGTCGAGTGCATCAGGTTCCCGCCGAGCATGCGGCAGAGCGCGTCGTTGTCGAGTTGCTGTGCCGCGACCTCGTCGAAATCAGCATGACCTGGACCGCGCCCGGCGTCGGCAAGCGCGTCCAGCTCAGCTGCGTATGCGGTGTCGCGTGCACCGACCATATGGATGTATGCCGTCCATTCCACAGACAGATCGCGATACGCCTGGGCCAGCTCCAGATGTATCCGCGGCAGCCCGGTGGACAACCACGGACGTGCGCGATTGCCTTCGCGCCTGCCGTGTGTGCGGCCTCGTCGGCCCGGTCTCGGTGTGCGATATTTGCTCGACATGCGGGCAACAGTAGGGCCATTGGGCACTCGGACCCTCGTTCGTATCCACAGGCCTGTCGCCTATTCACAGCGGCCGCGCAACGTCACACGAGACGCGTGAAGCGTATGGGCCGTTCCTCAGCTCACGGCAGCGCGCAAACGGGGCAGTTGCCGCAACGCGTTGATGCGTTCGATCTCGTAGCGTTTGCCGGTGTTGAAGACATCGCTCAATCCACGAGCGGGGTCGCCGCTCCCCTCGAGGAACACGGTTTGGCTGAAGGGCCAGTCGGAGCCGAAGACGATGTGGGAGCGCGGTGCGACCGCGCCGGCACTGACCGCATTGCAACCGATCGTGCGGCCGATCTCGGTGCGGATGGCGACGGTCAGGGCGGAGCGCTCCAGGTAGTGGATCGCTCGAACGAGGTCGGCAGCAGTGTAGCATCTGGTGCTACACTGGCTTCGTGACCGAACCCATCAGCCAGCGCGAGTTGCGCAACGACAGCGGACGAATCATGCGCGAACTCGACGAGGGCCGCAGCTTTGTCATCAGTCGCAACGGTCGCCCGATAGGGGAGCTGAGGCCACTGCGTCGCGAACGTCTCGTCGACACCCGCGTCGCACTGGCGGGCTTCACCGCCGCACCAGCAATCGACTTCGACACGTTCCGTCGCGACGTCGACGCGACGCTCGACCAGGAACCCGAACCGCGTGCCTGAGGACGAGGCGGCGGGCCTGCTCGACACCTCGGTCATCATCGACCTCAATTCGATTAACGCATCGGTGTTGCCCGCAAAGATCGCGATCAGCACCGTCTCCCTCGCGGAGATCGCCGCCGGACCGGCGGCGACCGATGATGTTGCCGAACGAGCCCGCCGGCAAGATCGACTCCAGCGAGTGGAAGCCACGTTCGAACCAATACCGTTCGACGGCGAAGCCGCCCGCGCGTACGGGCGCATCTACGCAGCCGTCGTGGCCGTCGGCCGAAAACCGCGCCGCCGGCTCGCAGACCTCCAAATCGCTGCGACAGCGCTGGCCAACGATATGACCTTGATAACGCGAAACCCCGACGACTTTGTCGGGCTGGATGATCTGATCCGAGTTGTCGCAGTGTAGACATTCACACCGAGTATGAACGAGCAAGAGGAGAGCTGGACTCAGTCGCGACAGTCCCTCTGTGAGTCAATGTCTCTTCGCGCGGCTAACGGCAGTCGGTGGTCCGCTGCGCCCGTCGATGACGCAAGCTCCAACAGCTGACGATCGGTTCACGCTGCTGCTGGCGCATCCACCCAATGGCGCGGATGACGAGTCGGGCTTGTGCGTGCGGCATTTAAGGTCGCGAACGCTTATATTCGTCACTGTGACGTAACTATGTTGTACGCCGGGCCCGCGTGACGGGCCGGAGGGACGATATCGCGAGGTCCAGTGAACCAAAGAGCAAGTCGCAAAATAAGATTCGGCGCGTTGGCCTATACGTTCCCACGTCGGTACTTTACGGTCGACGCGGCCGCATGAGGCAGTTGCCTTGTCAAACGCCGACAAAACAGCCGTCCAGATTCGCCAACTTGATGACATTTCGCCAATCTGGGCGATCATCGACACACGAGGAGCTCTCTCATCTGGTTTAGACTCGTCCTCCTTTACTGGTAACCACTCGTATCACTTTGTCTCGAGTATCACGCAGGTGATTCCGAAGTTGGTAGAAGAGTTTTCAGTTGGGGAGTTTTCCGGTTAGGTATTGCTGGATTGTCGGCGCGACGATGGCGATAGCGACGGCGCGGTCAGTGCTGGCGAGAGGTTCGGCGCCAGCGATGGTTCGGGCGGTGGCAATGCCCAGCAGATGCGCGCCGGCGAGAGTCAGACGTAGCGCTGCCTGATCATCAACGACGAACTCCGGCAGCGCTTGGGCCGTGATACGCGATCCTACGATGTCCCGGAGTAGGTTGCCGAAGCGTTCGGATGTGAATGCCGTACGGGCAGCAGGCATGGAGCCGCTGTGGGAGGAACTCGACGCCAGGAAGGCCGTCGTACTGATTCACCCCGCGGACCTGCCCGGCCCGACCGTTCCCGGCCTTCCACCGTTCGCGACCGACTTCCTTCTCGACACCACCCGCGCCGCCTACCTGCTGGTCCGCAACGGGATTCGCCGCACCTACCCGAACATCCGGTTTCTGCTCAGCCACGGCGGTGGATTCGTTCCCTATGCCGCCCATCGAATGGCGGTCGCCATCACCGGCGATACCGGGCGTAGCATCCTCGACTCGCTCGACGACTTCCGCTCGTTCTACTTCGACACAGCGCTGACCGCCAGCGCTGCATCGCTGCCGAGCCTGATCGCTTTCGCCCGCCGGGGACACGTCACGTTCGGCTCGGACTGGCCCTTCGCCCCGGCCTCGGCCAGCGCGTACTTCGCCGCGAACCTCGAGAACTATGGAGCGCTGAACCAGGCCCAACGCGAGGCGATCGAATGGTCAAACGCCGCCGCACTGTTTCCCCGGCTCGGCTATCCCACTCAGACGTTGCCGGATCGGCCGGCCCGTCCGGTCGCAGCAGCCCGTCGACGAGCGATGCGCGTCCTCGCCCGCGCCATGCAACCCTGACGTGCAAACTTGACGTGCAAGCACTTTCGGCGCTGACGCCCACGGTTCGACCCGTCCGTCACGTCACAGGCCCTGGCGGGGTCCTCTGAGTAGAGATCAAGAGTAGAGATCAATTCGGCGACCGGCGCCGGACCGGAATCATGCTGCAGCGACCGGTAACTGGGATCATTCAGACGCGGTGACCGATGCCCGGTAGATGCTGATCAATGCGACCGGTAGCGGCGCTAATGTGTCTGCTAACTTTGTGCCGTCCGCACGCTCGGCGATCAGGGCGCCGTCGATGGTTGCACGCGCGAACCTCGCTAGCCGCGCAACGATGTCGCTTCCAGGTTCCAGCGCCAGGGCTCCTCGGATGTGGTGCTGCATCAGTGACAGCCCCAGCTCACGGACGTCACGGGCCAAGTCGGCCCCCTTCTTGTCTCGACCGGCCACACCCTCGGCGCCCGAGAAGGCTTTGCAGGGATCGATCTAGCGGAGTCTTCCGCGCGTGATCGGAATGCTCAAGAAGCTGGCGTGTCCTGCCGACCCGAAGTGCACGGTAAGGTTGCCGAGGCGGTTTGGTGAAGCCACCGTGGGCATGAGGTGCGGCCACAGGCAGCATTTTCGCTTGAGATCCAATGGGACGAGTTCTCTCATCTAGTTGAACTCGTCCTAGTTTTTCACCGATAATTTACCTTTTATGTCAGTGGGCTTGTCGGCACCCAAAGTGGCGTCTGGCTATCTCGAGGTCGTAGGTCTGCAGTCAAAGGCTACAACCTTTTGTTGATTTGCTATCTACGCTCGCATTTCAAACCGGTTGAACGACATGGGATTCGGCTTGATTCGACATAATCAGGGAGTTTCCCGGGTTCGTCTTACCCGGGAGCGGGAAGGTCGAAAACCCGAGAGGATTCGAGCCGCCACGCCAGATATGCCAGGCCGAGCCTGATGCGGCCGTACCCGTCCTGGAAGTCGAAGCCGACCTCGGCGCGGAGGAGCTCGGACCGCGTCTGCACCGTGCTGTGGTGGACGCCGGCGCGGCGGGCGGCCTGGCGTACTGACGACGTGGCCAGGATGGCCTCGATGGTGGAATCGGCCCACGGGTGGGTCATCACCGTAGCGATGCGGGCCGAGTCGCTGGTGGCGATCGTGGATGGTCCGGCGTCGGCGAGGAGCTGAGTCAGCCCGCCGTAACGGTCCGCGCAGACGAACGGGTCCGACGGCGGGCGACACAGCCGGACCGCGACGAGTGCGGTGCGGAACGACGACTTCAGGTCGTCGACGGGGGTTGCAATGCCGACCCCCGACGGTCGCACGTCGAGCTCGGTGGTCGTGGCAGGCACGATCGTGGCGTGTACCGGACCAAACGCGGTGCTGATGACGTCCGAGGGGCCCGCCGGATGGGATGCCCACACAGCGAACAGCGGAGCGGCCACCACCCTGTGGGTCCGGGTCGCGTCGAGGCCCAGCCGTCCGGCTGCCTCGGCTCGCTCCGACGCGGACGTCGACGAGTCAAGCACGACTCGCAGATCACGGCGCGGCTCGATCTCCCGGCGTTCAATCCCCGCCCTTACGCCCACCGCTAGCGCTAATCGCTCGAGAATGATCGCGTCGTTGGCGTGTGGCGGCCCGCTGCGCTCCAACCAGACGCGGACAGCCCCCGGAAGCTGACTGACCGTGACGTCGTCGGGGCGGGCGCCTTCCAGCACGTCGCCGGAAGGACCGAGCCGTAGCTCGGTCCTCCCAGCGCCGGTCTTCGCCCCTGCCGGGCACCCCGCCAGCGACGCTGCGGCAGCCAGCAGCCCACGGGTGTTCACGTCACCGACGATGAGTTCGTCGAAGCAGGCGATCACCCGAATACCCAGACTGGCGTCGGGATCAAGTGCCGCGATTCTGCCGAGCAGCTCCTGCATCACGAACTCCTCAGCGACGGGACGGCGACGGACAGGCGAGACCCATTGTCAGCCGCGCAACGCCCGGTAAGTCGCGGTTTCCAGGTCCAGGTAACCGGTCACGGAGTCCGCATCGGCGAACGGGAAGATCTGCGTGGCCCAATACCCGCCGATCGAGTTGCGCCGGTCGATCCAGTAGTAAAGATTTGCCAGCCCCGCCCAGGCTACGCTGCCAGCGGGACGTCCCGTCGGCGCCTCCTCGTCATTCACCATGAAGGTGTAAGCCCAGGACTTGGACTGGCCGGGGAAGAACTCTGCGTCGTTGCTCAGAGTGGGGATCACCCCGGGGAGCATCTTGACCTTGAGATCGCCGAGGTGGTTCTGCGCGGCGAACTCGACGGTGTCGGGCCGCAGGATCTGCTCGCCCGACGGCGCCGAGCCGTCGTTGAGCCACATCCGAATGAAGGACAGATAATCCCCGACCGTCGAGTACAGGCCGTGACCACCCATGTGGACCTCGGGGTCGGGCAGGCGGAAGTCGGTTGGTTCGAGCGCCCCGTCAGCGCCACGCTGGTGCATGGTCGCCACCCGCGATTCCATGTCGCCGTCAAGGGTGAACGATGTGTTGGTCATGCCCAGCGGGGTGAGGATGCGGTCGCGGAACACCTCACCGAGCCGGCGGCCGGTAATCCCCTCGATCACCTGTCCGGCCCAGTCGATGTTGCTGCCGTACTCCCACTGCTCGCCCGGATCGAACAGCAAAGGGGTCTGCAGAGCGCGACGACTCGAAGTGACGATGCTGGGCTGCCCATGGTTCTCCGCGAGACGGTTGTACTGCTCGTTGAAGAAGTCGTATCCGAAACCCGCAGTGTGGAGCAGCAGTTGCTTGGTGGTTATGTCGGACTTGGGCGCCCGCAGGACCGGATCGCCGTTATCGTCAAATCCATCAAGGACTTGCACCTCGCCGAGCGCCGGAGCGTACTCTTTTGCCGGCGCGTCGAAGTCAAGGTCGCCGCTCTCGCGCAGCTGCAGTGCCGCGACACCCGTTAGGGCCTTCGTGGTGGAGAAGATCGCGAACACCGAGTCGGTGGTCATCGGCGTCTTGGTGCCCAGGTCGCGGTATCCCGAGGCCCCGAGGTATACCGCCTCCTCCGCAGTCGTGACGCCGGCGACGACGCCGGGGACCCGATACGCCGCGTCCTGAACGACGCGGTCGACTGCCTCGGCGATCGAGCTGCTATTCGTCGTGGTCATCGTGAACTCCTTTGTTCTGTGTAGCTTCACCTGCGAGAAACTCAGTCGGACAACCGATTCGCCACCCAATCGAAACGGGCACGCATCATTCCCTGGGCGAGCGCGGTATGCGGGGCGAAAATGTCGAAGGCATGAAACCCACCGGTCCATACGTGCAGCTCGGCGTCACCACCGGCCCGCCAGATCGCGGTCGCGTAGTCGATCGCCTCGTCGCGGAAGATTTCCGCCGATCCCACGTCGATGAACGCCGGTGGAAGGCCGGTGAGGTCGGTAGCGCGAGCAGGGGCGATATAGGGCGAGACGTCGTCGCCGCCGTACCTGTCACCCAGCACCGCCGCCCACCCGGTCTCGTTGCTGATGCGGTCCCACACCCCGACGCCGTCGAACTGCCCGGTAGACGGGGTTCGCCCCCGGTCGTCGAGCATCGGATAGACGAGCAGCTGTCCGCACAGCGCGGGACCCGATCGGTCGCGGGCGGCCAGTGCGGCGCCAGCGGCCAGACCGCCCCCGGCGCTAGCGCCGGCGACCATCACTCGACGGGGGTCGATGCTCAGATCACCGGCGTTGGCGACTGACCACACGAGGGTGGCGTATAGATCCTCGCGGGCATACGGGTCTTGGAATTCCGGTGCCAACCGGTACTCGGGGCACACGAGAACGGCGCCGAGCTGCTCGACCCAGTCGAGGTTCATCGCCAACGCATTGAAGCGATCGCCGAACATTAGCCCACCCGAGTGAGCGTACACGATGGCCGGCCGCGATCCGGGATGGTCGGGGGATCGGAAGACCGAGACTACGATCCCGTCGCCGCCGTGACCCCGGACGGTGTACTCGTCATGGAGGACTTGGCGGCCCTCGAGGATCTCCGCCACCGGCGGAGACGCATAAGACCGTCGCATGAACGGGATCAAGTCGGGGGTAATGGTTGGCGGAAATACCCCACCGACCACCGCAAGACCGGCCTTTAGCTCGGGGTCGAAACGCGGACGCCGTACGCCCGCACCCCTGCCGCCCTCTTTTGACGAGGCTCAAGAAACTTCCCCAGGTGTGCTCGCTGAAATTCCCCACCTGTGGGCGGCTCCTACTGTAGCGTCCGTCGGGTTGGCGCGGTGGC